>NZ_JBIUWQ010000078.1:0-24905 GCF_044743525.1 Pseudomonas sp. NPDC087598
CAATGTGTCTATTAAAAAGTGTCCACCATGTGTCCGAACACCTGTCCACCATGTGTCCGGTACATACAGGGAGAGGGCTAGGGTGAGGGGCTCTTAGGGTTCAATGCCCAACTCATGTTTCACCAACGCCAATAACTTGCCCGTATCAATCGGCTTCAGCAGAAAATCCACCACGCTCAAATGCATCGCAGCAATCGCGTCTTTCACATCGGCATCGCCTGAAACAATGATGATCGGCATCGCTGCCCGCACCGATTCGCGTACCTGTCGAATCAGGTCAAGCCCACCAACATGGCCCATGCGCAGATCGGTGATAACCAAGCCGATCGAAGGTTTTTCTTCAAGCATCCTCAGTGCGGTTTCGCCACTGGCCGCTGTCATGCAACGAATACCGTCCAAGGCGAGAATTTCCGACAACAGCTCCCGGGCGTCTTTGTCGTCATCGACGATCAGCACACGCTGCGGTGGCAGGTCAGGTTCGAGCATGACTGCACTGAGCGCTTCTCGCTCGGCGTCGCTCAAAATATCGTGGTCGGACATAGCATTCTCTAAATATTCAAAACAGTCCCTTGGCAAGTGGTCAGACATCGCTGGGCAGAGCTTCAATGTGCACTTCGTCGGAATTTTTTCCAAGAGGCCGCACAAGAGAATTTCCGACTGTTTGCGTAGGGCATCTCCGAAACCTCCCCAACGGTGCCCAAACCTAGACTTACGTCCAATGGGCACTCTGCTCGCCGGGGTCGACCATGGCTGCAACGATCCGACCACAACAATTCGAAAAAGACTGCGGTAATGGTTATGAGTAAAGCGGACGCCTTCACCCAGGCAGGGAAAACCGCGGTGTTGCAGAACATTCAGGGCACTCTGCAATTCCTCCAGCGCTTCCCGCCCTTCAATCAGATGGAACACGCCCACCTCGCCTACCTGGTGGAGCAATGTCAGCTGCGCTTTTACGCTCAGGGCGAGAGCATCATCAAACCCACCGATGGCCCGGTCGAACACTTCTACATCGTCAAACAGGGCCGCGTGGTCGGTGAACGTCAGCACATCACCAAGCCCGGCACCGAAACCACCTTTGAAATCACCACCGGTGAATGCTTTCCCCTCGCCGCGCTGCTGGGTGAGCGGGCGACGCGCACCGAGCATCTGGCCGGCGAAGACACTTTCTGTCTGCAACTGAACAAACCCGCATTCATCAAACTGTTCGCGCTGTCCAACGCCTTTCGCGACTTTGCCTTGCGCGGGGTCAGCAGCCTGCTTGATCAGGTCAACCAGCAAGTCCAGCAGAAAGCCGTGGAAACCCTCGGCACCCAATATTCGCTGAACACCCGACTCGGCGAGTTGGCCATGCGCCATCCAGTGACGTGCAGCCCGCAAACGCCGTTACGTGAAGCGGTGAAGTTGATGCATGAGCAACAGGTCGGCAGCATCGTCGCGGTGGATGAACACAAGGCGCCGCTGGGAATTTTCACCCTGCGCGATCTGCGCCACGTAGTAGCTGAAGGCATTGGCGATTTCAGCGAAGCCATCGAGCGCCACATGACCCGTGCGCCCTTCTACCTTTCGCCGGATCACAGCGCCTTCGATGCCGCGATTGCCATGACCGAACGGCACATCGCTCACGTCTGTCTGGTCAAGGATCAGCGCCTGTGCGGCGTGGTGTCCGAGCGTGATCTGTTTTCCCTGCAACGCGTTGACCTGGTGCATCTGGCCCGGACCATCCGCAGCGCCCAGCGCGTCGAACAACTAGTCACATTGCGCGGCGAGATCGGCCAACTGGTTGAACGCATGCTCGCCCACGGCGCGTCCTCGACGCAGATCACCCACATCATCACCCTGCTCAACGACCACACCGTGTGCCGCGTGATCGAACTGACCCTCACCGAAAAAGGTGATCCCGGCGTGCCGTTCAGTTGGCTGTGTTTCGGTAGCGAAGGCAGGCGCGAGCAGACACTGCACACCGATCAGGACAACGGCATTCTGTTTGAGGCTCGCGATGCGGCGCACGCGGCGGAGATTCGCGGCAAGCTGCTGCCGATTGCCCAACAGATCAATCAGAGCCTGGCGCAATGCGGCTTCACCCTGTGCAAGGGCAACATCATGGCCGGCAACCCTGAGCTGTGTTTGTCGCGGGCGGAATGGGCGCGGCGTTTTGCGGCGTTTATCCGTGAGGCGACGCCGGAGAATCTGCTGGGTTCGAGTATCTATTTTGATCTGCGGGTGGTCTGGGGCGATGAAAGCGCTTGCGCACAATTGCGTCGCGGGATTCTCGATCAGGTCGGCGACAATCGTCTGTTCCAGCGCATGATGGCCGACAATGCCCTGCGCAATCGCCCGCCGGTCGGGCGTTTCCGCGAGTTTGTGCTGGCGCGCAAGAATGGCGAGAAAGCCACGCTGGATTTGAAAGTCCAGGGCCTGACACCGTTCGTCGATGGCGCACGCTTGCTGGCGTTGGCCAACGGCATCGACGCCAACAATACCCTCGAGCGCTTCCGCCAACTGGTCGATAAAGAAGTCATCGAACGACTCGACGGCGCCGCGTATGAAGAGGCTTACCACTTCATTCAGCAAACCCGCATGCAGCAACATCAGATCCAGACCCGGGAGAACCTGCCCTACTCCAACCGTGTCGATCCCGACAGCCTCAACCACCTCGACCGCCGCATCCTGCGTGAATCCCTGCGTCAGGCTCAACGCCTGCAAAGCAGCCTGACGTTGCGGTATCAGCTATGAGCCTGTTCTCGTGGCTGCGCCCGGCCAGCCCGGTGCTGCCGGCCGATCTGCAACAACGCCTGGCGCAACTGCCGGCGATCAGCGAGTTGAGCGATTGCAGCCTGCGCGAACAGCGCTGGGTGGTGCTGGATCTGGAAACCACCGGGCTGAACCTGAACAAGGATCGGGTGTTGTCGATCGGCGCGGTGGTGATCGAGGACGGCGCGATCGACTTCAGCCAGCAATTCGAAAGAACGCTGCAGTGTCGCGAACTGAAGCTCAGCCCCAGCGTGTTGATCCATGGTCTGGGACCGAATGCGATTGCCGCCGGCAGCGACCCCGCCGAAGCGTTGCTGGAACTCCTGGAATTTATCGGCGACAGCCCGGTGCTGGCGTTTCATGCGCCGTTCGATCAGCACATGCTCGGGCGGGCGCTGAAGGAGCATCTGGGGCACAAGTTGCAGCAGGTTTTTCTGGATGTCGCGGATATCGCGCCGCTGGTGTGCCCGCAGGCGAATATTCGCGAGGCGGGGCTGGATGAGTGGATCGACTGGTTCCGCCTGGAAGTGTTCGAACGGCATAACGCCAGTGCCGATGCGCTGGCCACGGCGGAACTGGCGTTGATTCTGTTCAGTCGGGCGCGGGGGCAGCAGATTCATAGTCCGCTGAACCTTCAGCAGCGGTTGAGCCAGTGGAAGCGTCGACAACAAGCACCGTCCTTTTAGATTTTCGCTAGCTGTTCTGGCCTCTTCGCGAGCAGGCTCGCTCCCACACTTGGAATGCGATGCCTTGTGGGAGCGAGCCTGCTCGCGAAGAACGATGACGCGGTTTCACTGATGCCACCTGACCAGTGGCCAATTGCTAACCATTCCCACCTCTGCCAGAATCGCGAACAATTCGCGTTAGTTAATATTTCCCAATCGGTGATGTTCGGTGTCGTCAGTCCCAAGCCCTCACAGTGAGCTCGTCGGTGCGATGTATCGCGACCATCGCGGTTGGCTGCTGGCGTGGTTACGGCGCAATGTGGCCTGTCCGCAGCGGGCCGAAGACCTGAGCCAGGACACCTTCGTGCGCCTGCTCGGTCGCGATGAACTGCTGACACCGCGCGAGCCCCGCGCATTTCTCGTGGCGATTGCCAAGGGTCTGTTGTTCGACTACTTCCGCCGCGCCGCGCTGGAACAGGCCTACCTCACCGAATTGATGCTGATCCCCGAGGGCGAACAGCCGTCGGTGGAAGAACAGCAAATGATCCTCGAAGACCTCAAAGCCATCGACCGCCTGCTCGGCAAACTGTCGAGCAAGGCCCGCGCCGCTTTCCTTTATAACCGCCTCGATGGCCTCAGCCATGCCGAGATCGCCGGAAAACTCGGCGTGTCGGTGCCGCGCGTGCGCCAGTATCTGGCTCAGGGTATTCGTCAGTGCTACATCGCGCTGTACGGTGAGCCAACGTGAGCCCGGCCAGTTCCAGACCGGTGCCGGCGCATGTGCTGGATGCGGCGATTGCCTGGCAGTTGACGCTCGACTCGAGCAGCCCGCTGGAGCGCGAAGAGTTCGCCAAGTGGCATGCGGCCAATGAAGAACACGCCCGGGCCTGGCGGCAGTTGGGCATGCTCGACCAACGCTTCAGCGTGGCCAAGGGGCCGGCGCGCAGTGCCTTGCTGCAATCGCGCGAAGGCATCCGGCGGCGCGTGCGCAAGCTCGGCAGTGGACTGGCCAGCGTGGTCGCGGTGATCGGTCTGGGTCTGTTTGCCGCCGAGCGTTACTTGCCGCTGGACTACTGGCTGGCTGATCAGCGCACCGCTACCGGTGAACAGCGCACCGTACGCCTGGCCGATGGCACCGTGCTCAACCTCAACACCCACAGTGCCGTGGATGTGCGTTTCGATGAGAGGCAGCGCCTGATCGTTTTGCAGGAAGGCGAAATCCTCGTCGAAACCGGCCACGGTGACGCACGCCCGTTCATCGTCGAAACCCGCGAAGGCAGCATGCGCGCGTTGGGTACGCGTTTTTTGGTCAAGCGAGAGGAAGAAGGTACGCGCCTGAGCGTGCTGCAATCGGCGGTGGCGGCACACACCCAAGCGAATCCCGAAGAACAGATTTTGCGCGAAGGCCAGCAGGTGCTGCTGCGCAGTGACGGGTTGGGCTCGATTGTCGCGCTCAACCCCGGCGCCGATGCCTGGACGCGCGGCATGCTGGTGGTCGACAACGCACGGCTGGGCGATCTGGTGCATGAGCTGGGCCGTTATCGCCGCGGGCATCTGGGCGTGGCGCCGGAAGTGGCAGACCTGCGCATTACCGGCAGCTTCCCGCTGCATGACACCGACAAAGCGTTGAGCGCCCTGCTCCCGACCCTTCCGGTGCAGATCGAGCAGCACACGCCGTATTGGGTGACGGTGGCGAAGGCTGAGCCAAAGCCCTGAGTTCGAGTTGAACCTGTGGCGAGGGAGCTTGCTCCCGCTCGGCGGCGAAGCCGTCGCAAAACCGGCAAATGCAATCTTCCTGAAAAATGCAGGGGACCGCTTCGCGCTCCAGCGGGAGCAAGCTCCCTCGCCACAGAGATTGCAGCGCTGCCGAAACAGTCAACGTTCGGTTAATCGAAATTATTTTCATCCAGCCCTATCACTTTTTGATTTTCATCCGGCACACAGGCAATTGAGAAATATTTCCATTCAGGAGCCGCCGTATGTCCCGTTCGCTAGACACCTTGTTGCGCCCCAGTCTGCTGGCCGTCGCCATCGCACTCAGCGCACCGCTGATCAGCAGCCCGTTGCTCGCCGCTGAACAAGCGTCCAGCGTTCGCGCCTACAACCTGCCGGCGGCCCCTTTGGCCACTACCCTGAACCAGATCGCCAGCCAGGGCGGTCTTGCCCTGTCGCTGAACCCTGCGCTGGCAGCGGGCAAGACTTCGGCACCGGTCAACGGTCAGTACGATGCGGCCGGCGCTCTGCGCGCAGCCTTGCAAGGCACCGGTCTGCAACTGGAACAGGCCAGCACCGGCACTTACACCCTGGTTGCCGTGCCGGAAGGCGTGATGGCTCTGCCGGAAACATCGGTCATCGGCGTTGAAAATACCGAAAGCGCCTGGGGCCCGGTCGAAGGCTACACCGCCACCCGCACCGCCGCCGGCACCAAAACCGACACCGCACTGGTCGAAGCACCGCGCTCGATTTCCGTTGCGACCAGACAGCAAATGGATGACCGCAGCGTGCACAGCCTCGATGACGCCGTGCGCTACATGCCGGGCATCACCGCCAGCAGCTACGGCAGCGACACCCGCGCCGACTGGCTGCGCGTGCGCGGCTTCGAGCCGACCCAGTTCCTCGATGGCCTGCCGCTGCCAAAAGGCGTGTACGCCAACCCTAAACAGGAAACCTGGAACCTCGACCGCCTCGCCCTGCTGCGCGGCCCGGCTTCGTCGGTTTACGGTCAAACCCCTCCAGGCGGCCTGTTGGATATGGTCAGCCGTCGTCCAAGCGCCGAAGCGAGCAATGAAATTCAGCTGCAATACGGCAGCGACAACCATCGCCAAATCAACTTCGCCAGCACCGGCAAGATCGACGAGGCCGGTCAGTTTCTCTACGGCATCAGCGGCGTGGTGCGTGACAGCGGCACACAGGTCGACCACGTCGACAACAAGCGCTACAACATTGCGCCGAGCCTGACCTGGAACATCGACGACGACACCAAGTTCACCCTGCTGAGCCAGTTCACCCGCGACGATACCGGCATCACCAGCCAGTTCCTGCCGGTTCAGGGCACCAAGATCAAATCGCCGTTCGGTGATATTTCCCATCACAAAAACCTGGGTGATCCGGACTGGGAATACTACGACCGGACTTACTACGCGTTGGGTTACGCGTTCGAACATCGTCTGAACGACACTTGGCAGTTCAAGCAGAACCTGCGCTACACCAAGTCGGATCTGTCATTCCAGTCGCTGACGCCGGGTTCCTACCCATTCACCGAAGTGGATGATCAAGGCAACGTCGGGCGCACCAGCACCAGCGTCGAAGAAGACATCAGCCAGTTCGCTGTGGACAACAACTTCCAGGCCGACTTCGCCACCGGCGATATCCGCCACACCTTGCTGCTGGGCCTTGATCACCAGCGCAGCAACACCAACTACACCTCGATCTTCGGTGACGGCCTGACCACCAACGTGATCACCCCGATCTACGGTCAGCCGATCGTGCGGCCGGCGCGCTCCACAGCGTTTTACGATTACGACCAGAAGACCTACCAGACCGGCCTGTACATCCAGGACCAGATGGCCCTCGACCAGTGGCGCCTGACCCTCGGCGGCCGTGAAGACTGGGTGCACACCAGCACAAAGTTCATCAACAAGGGCGATGCCACCAATACCCAACGTGACAAGGCGTTCAGCGGCAACGCAGCGCTCAGCTACGTCTTCGACAACGGTTTCGTGCCGTACCTGTCGTACGCCGAATCCTTCCAGCCGACCACGGGCGCCGACGCCACCTCGACCGGTTCGCTGAAACCGACCGAAGGCAAGCAGTGGGAGCTGGGCATCAAATACCAGCCACCGGGCAGCAAAACCCTGCTGACTGCCGCCGTGTATGACCTCACCCAGAAGAACGTCTCGGTCAACACCTTCGTCAACAACGTGTCGATCACCAGCCAGACCGGCGAAGTGAAAGTCAAAGGCCTCGAACTGGAAGCGGTGTCCGACGTCACCGAAAACCTGAAAGTCATCGCCGCCTACACCCTGGCCAAATCCGAAGTGCAGAATGGCGTCGACAAGGGCAATCGCCTGCAACTGATGCCGAACCAGCAAGCCTCGTTGTGGACCGACTACACCTGGCACACCGGCGTGCTCGATGGCTTCGGCATCGGCGGCGGCGTGCGTTACACCGGCAACACCTACGGCGATAAAGCCAACACCTGGCTGGGTAAAGCGGACGCTTACACCGTGTTCGACGCAAGCGTGCATTACGACCTCGGCCGCCTCGACAACAGTCTCAAAGGTGCGTCGCTGGCACTCAACGCCACTAACCTGTTCGACAAGGAATACATTTCCACCTGCGACAGCTTCTACTGCTACTACGGCGATACCCGCAGTGTCGTCGCCAGCGCCACTTACAAGTGGTAAACGACTGAGCTGAAACAGGCCCCGTCTCCAGGCCGTCCTTCGTGGACGGCTTTGGTGTTTTTGAAGGTCATGAAATGAAAAGTAAAACAATTCGTCGCTGGTCGTTCATTCACACCTGGACCAGCCTGGTTTGCACCGTGTTTTTGCTTATGCTGGCGCTGACCGGTCTGCCGCTGATCTTCCATCACGAGATCGAGCACTTGCTCGGCGATGCGCCCGAAGTGCGCGAGATGCCGGCGGACACGCCACGCCTGAATCTGGCGCAGTTGGTTGAGGCCGCGGAAAAACATCGCCCGGATGAAGTCGTGCAGTACTTCGGCTTCGACGACGATGAGCCGAATGCCGTGCTGACGATCATGGCGAAAACCGCCGGCACCGAACCGAATTCCTCGCACACCTTCATGCTCGATGCTCGCACCGGTGAAGCGCTGGAAACCCCTTCGGCCAACGGCGGGCTGATGCTGTTTATCCTGCGCCTGCATGTCGACATGTTTGCCGGCTTGCCGGGCAAATTGCTGCTGGCGTTCATGGGGCTGCTGTTTGTCGTGGCGATTGTCTCGGGAACGGTGCTGTATCTGCCGTTCATGCGGCGACTGAAGTTCGGCACGGTGCGTCAGGACAAATCCACGCGCCTGCGCTGGCTCGACCTGCATAACCTGATCGGCGTGGTCACGCTGACCTGGGCCTTGGTGGTCGGCGTGACCGGAGTGATCAGCGCCTGCGCCGACCTGATCATCGCCGCGTGGCGCAACGATGCGCTGAACACATTGATTGCGCCGTATCGCGATGCGCCGCCGCTGACACAACTGGCGCCGGCCACGCGTTTGCTCGATATCGCTGGCGAAGTCGCGCCGGGGATGAAGCCGGATTTCATCGCGTTCCCCGGCACTCGGTTTTCCAGCGAGCACCACTACTCGGTGTTCATGAAGGGCGGTACACACCTGACCTCGCATCTGCTGACACCGGTGCTGATCGACGCCACCACCCTGAAAGTCACCGCCGTGGCCGAACGCCCGTGGTACATGGACGCCATGGGCATGTCGCAGCCGCTGCACTTCGGTGACTACGGCGGCATGCCGATGAAGATTCTCTGGGCGACGCTGGATGTGCTGACGATCATTGTCCTCGGCAGCGGCGTGTATCTGTGGGTGGTGCGGCGCAAAGCGGCCAAGCCTGTGCTGGAAACGGCGGAGGCGTCTGCATGAAGCCGCGTCAGTCGAATTTCTGGAAGGTCTTCAGCACGCCGCTGGTGATCGCGCTGCTGAGTGCGGCGGGGTTGTTCGCGGCGTTGCTGGGGGATGGGATCTGGGATGCGTTGAGTTGGGTTGGGTTGGGTGTTCCGGCATTTCTCGCCTTAAGAGGATTGTTGCCGCGACGCTGAAGATCTCTGTAGGAGTGAGCCTGCTCGCGATGGCGCACTTGCCTCAACATTAATGTTGACTGACCTAGCGCGATCGCGAGCAGGCTCACTCCTACAAGGGGGCTGTGCAGGGCTTGAGCAAGCCGAGTAACACGCTATGCTCCCCCCTCACCATCCTGATCGAGACCCTGCCAATGTCCGCCCCCAGCATGACCCTGTTCCACAACTCGCTCTCTCCGTTCGTTCGCAAAGTGATGGTATTGCTGCATGAAACCGGTCAGCAGGATCGCGTCGCGCTGCAAGACTGCGCCCTCAGCCCGGTCAGCCCCGATCCGGCACTCAACGCCGACAACCCGCTGGGCAAGATCCCGGCCCTGCGCCTGGCCGATGGCAACGTCATCCATGACAGCCGCGTGATCCTCGATTACCTCGACCACCAACACGTCGGCAATCCGCTGATCCCCCGTGACGGCTCGGCCCGCTGGCGGCGCCTGACCCTGGCCTCGATGGCCGACGGGATCATGGATGCTTCGGTGATGGTGCGTTACGAACAGGCGCTGCGTGCCCCGGAAAAACACTGGGACGAATGGCTCGACGCGCAACGCGAGAAGATCCGCCGCGCGCTCGCCCTGCTGGAAGCGGATGCGATTGCCGAGCTGACCAGCCATTTCGACATCGCGGCGATCAGCGTGGCCTGTGCACTGGGCTACCTCGACCTGCGCTTCCCCGAGATGGGCTGGCGTGACGCCAACCCGCAACTGGCCAACTGGTACTTTGAAGTCAGCCAGCGACCGTCCATGATCGCGACCATGCCCAAGGTTTAAATCTGCGGCGGCAGTTCCGGCCTCTTCGCGAGCAGGCTCACTCCTACAGTTGACCGCATTCCCCTGTAAGAGTGAGCATGCTCGCGATGGCCCCACATCGGTTCCACAGGCAAATACCCAATAATCCGTGCCACCAATTCATCCTTCCAGCGCTGGTCCTCACGCAACCCCAGCAACCCGCTCATTGCACCGCTCCAATATCAAACTCCAACGGCTTGGCCGGCTTCTGCCCGATTCCGTACCAATCCAGTTTGCGCGTCAGTACCATAAACACACCGAGCAAGCCGAACAGCAACAGCGAGCCCATCAACAGCGCGTAATCCTCGGCACTCAACAGGCCATAAAGCAGGCCATACAGCGCCGCCAATCCCGCCGAAAAACTCAAACCGTGGCGCACGCTGCGCAGCACATGGCAAACGTAAAAGCCGATCAACAACACGCAACCACTGGCTGACAACAGATACGCCAGGGCAAACCCGATGTGCTCCGACAGCGACAGCAGCAACAGATAAAAGAACGCCAGCGCCACACCGACCAGCGCGTACTGCACCGGGTGCACCGCCAGACTTTTCAGCACTTCGAACAAGAAGAAACCGGCAAACGTCAGGACGATGAACAGCAGCGCATATTTGATCGCCCGGTCACTTTTCAGATACTGATCCACCGGATCGATGAAGCTCACACCGAAGCTGCGTGCGTTGAACGCCTCGCAATCGTTGTTGCTCACGCAACGGCTCATGGCGTCCTGCATGTTGGTGGAGAAGAACGTGGTCTGCCAGTCGGCGCTGAAACCGGCATCGTTGACTTCACGTTTGGCTGGCAGAAAGTTGCCGATAAAACTTGGGTGCGGCCAATTGGCCGTGATGCTCACGCTACTGCTCTTGCCTACCGGCAGCACTTGCAGCGAACCGGTGCCTTGCAGGCGCAGATCAAAACCGAACGTCAGTTCCGTGGCTTTGCTGGTGTCGAGCAGCGGCAACGTGACGCGTACACCTTCGCCGAGCCAGCCGACCTGAGTGCCCGGCACGAAGTCCAGGCGCTGGCCGTCGAGTTCCAGTTTCAAAGCGTTTTCAATGCCGCGAATGTCGCTGATGCCCACCGCGAGAAACGGCGCGTCAAACTGGTAGTCGGCGAAGTCTTCCTTGATGCCCAACTGGGCCGGCAGCGAGAACTGACCGTTGATGCGGTTCTCAGCGTGGAACAGCCGCGCTTCGTAAATACCCCGGGCGCGCAGCTCGGTCTGCACCTGGCCATCGAGTTCGAAACGCTCCGGCAGAAAGTACAAACGCCCGCGCTCTTCCCACGGATCGTCGTAGCGCTTGTTTTTGTCGTTGATCTTCCAGTTGTGCATCACCCTGCGATACGGCACGACCATCACCGGTCCGCTCACTTGCTGGTTGTGACTGGAACTGCGGGCGATGTCCTGCAACACGCCATCGCGCAATTGCTGGCGATCGTCGATCACGCCGTCGATCATCATCAGCGGTATGAGTAACAGCAGGATCAAAAGGGCAATGGCCCCGAGCTTTATGGTCAGATTCTTGTTCATGGGACTCTCCCTGATTGGATGGGCAGAGTCTGGTTTGGGTGTATGGGGGTTTTGTGGGAGAAATATGGAGATTGTGTGGAGAACCGCAAACCCTTGTGGCGAGGGAGCTTGCTCCCGCTCGACTGCGCAGCAGTCGCAAAACCTGCGCATGAGGTACATCAGATAGACCGCATTGTCCGGTTTGCGGCCGCTTCGCAACCCAGCGGGAGCAAGCTCCCTCGCCACAGGATCAAGCCAAGCGCAATGTCACTTCAACACCACCCTCAACATTGCGAACCCGCATCGACCCGCTATGCAACTTGACCACCTCTTCGACGAAATTCAGGCCTAAACCCGTGCTTTTACGTCCACTGTCCGGACGCGGCAACGAGTAGAAACGCTCAGTCAAACGCGGCAAGGCGTAATCCGGAATCGGCGCAGTTTCATTGAACAAGCGAAACTCGATCTGCTCGCCAACGCGCTCGGCACTGCAACGCAATAACCCTTGCGGCGGCGTGAAATCCAGTGCGTTCTCCAGCAAGTTACCCAACGCCTGACGCAGCAAAAACGGTTCGCCGATCAGCAGCACATCCGCCGCAATCGTCTGTTCTATCCGCAACGATTTGCCTTCAATCCGCGCTGCCTGCGCCTGCAACAACTCATCGACCAACACCGCCAACGGCACCGCCACCCGCTCCTCCAGGCCATGACGCTGTTCGACCTGCGCCAGATTCAGCAATCGCTCGATCAACTGCTGCATCCGCGCACTTTCGCTGTCGATGTTGCCGACAAAACGCAATCGCTGAACCGCTGGCATTTCACCTTGCAACAACTCCGCCGCGCCGCGAATCGCCGCCAGCGGACTTTTCAGTTCGTGGGTCAGGGTGTGCACGTAGCGCTCGACGTAGGCCTTGCCCTCCAGTTGCGTGCGCATTTGCTCGACCGCCGTAGCCAGTTGCTCCAGTTCACCGCCGCGATAGTGCGGCACTTCAACGCGCCGACCTTCGCTGACGGCCTCGGCATACCGGGTCAAACGGTGCAACGCGCGACTCAGCCACCACGACAGCAAGGCGCCGAACAACAGGCCGAGGCCGATCAGCCCCGCACCGTAAAACAGCAGGCGCCGTTCGGTGCGATCGACATAGGGCTGCAACGAGCTGTTGGGTTTGGCCACGGTGACCACGCCGATGATCCGGCCGTTGTCGCGGATCGGCGCGCCAACATGCATGACCGACGATGCCGGGTCATCCGGGTCGCTGCGGCTGGAACGCGCACCGTATTCGCCGCGCAGGGTCAGGTAGACATCGTTCCAGCGCGAGTAATCCTGCCCCACTGCCACACCGCTGGAATCCAGCACCACGATGCCTTTGGCATCGGTGACGTAGATGCGATGGTTGACCTGATTTTTCGGCAAGCCCCAGATGGTCGCTTGCGGCTGGCGTTCGCCGTAGGCACGCAGCAACTCGGGCCAGCGATTCTCACTGAGGGTGCCGGCCTTGAAATCATCGCGGAGGATTTCCGCCATCAGGTTGGCAGTGTCGACCAGGGTTTCTTCGGTGGACTGGCGCACACCGGGACGGATTTCTTCCATCACCGTGTTGAGCACGAAATACCCGGTCAGGCCGACAAACAGCACATACACCAGGAAAATCCGCAGCCCCAACGACATCAGCTGTGCCCCGGGCTGTAGCTGTATCCGAGGCCGCGATGGGTCTGGATCGGCTCGGCTTCGGCGCGCACCAGGCGCAATTTGGCCCGCACGCTTTTGATGTGGCTGTCGATGCTGCGCTCGTAACCGGCATCGGCGGCAACACCCAGCGCATCGAGCAATTGCTCGCGGCTGAACACCCGCTCGGGTTGTTCGAGCAGGCATTGCAGCAGGCGGAATTCGTGGCGGGTCAGGCTCAGGGTCTGACCGCGATAGACAATCTGCACGCGCTCGGGATCAATGCGAAACAGCGCCGAAGTGGCTTCAATCGGCGGACGCGGTGCCATGCGTTTGAGGATCGCCCGAACCCGCGCCGCCACTTCCCGGGGGCTGAACGGTTTGACCACGTAGTCGTCGGCGCCGATCTCCAGCCCCACTACGCGGTCGATCTCGGCGTTGCGGGCGCTGAGGAACAGCACCGGCACTTCGCTGAATCGGCGCAGCTGTTTACAGGTTTCGAAACCGCTGATGTCCGGCAGGCCGATGTCGAGGATGATCAGATCAGCCGGCGTCTGACGCTGGTGCGCGAGCGCCGCCTCGCCGAGGCTCACCCAAGTGGTGGTGAACCCCTCGCCCTGCAAGGCAAAAATCAGCGTGTCGGCAATCGCCGCTTCGTCTTCGACAATCAGGATATGAGGCATGGCGTCCGAGCCCGTGGTTAAGTGCGCGAACGGTGCCCCAAGCGTGCCTTTACGTCAATGAGACCACTTGGTTCTAGCAGTCCGGTTTGTCGGCGGTGAAGCGCCGCGCCGGGTTCACTGCCGCGCCAAATTCACGCAAGGCCTTGGCACCGATCAACAGCGGATAGTTGAAGTTGCTGCGGTCGGTCAGATTGACCTCCACGGTACGCTTGACGTCGCCCAGGCACAGCTCCAGATCTACCACTGGGCGTTTCGCGACTTCGGTGCTTTCGCCCTCGTCCTCTTCATCCGAACGACTCTTGATCTTGCTGATGCGCGCGACTTTGTGTTCGTAGACTTTGTTGCTGGCGTCCTTGGTGCCGAGGCGGAAACGCACCCAGTCTTCGCCGTCACGGGTAAAGGTTTCGATGTCCTTGGCCGACAGCGACGCCGTCAGCGCACCGGTGTCCATCTTGGCCTTGAGCACTTCACCGCCGATTTCCGGCAGCGCGATGTATTCGTAGCGCCCGTACAGGGTCGGCTCGGCGGCCATGACCGGCAGGGCGACAAGGGCAAACAGTGCAAGGAGGGATTTCACGTAAGGGGCTTCCTTGGAAAATGAGGGCGGCAGACGCGAGATTTTAGACAGCCTGCAAGCAATTCGTTCGCCGCTGGGCCCCCTTCGCGAGCAGGCTCGCTCCCACATTTTGAAATGCATTCCCCTGTGGGAGCGAGCCTGCTCGCGAAGAGGCCAGCACATTCAACACAATATCTGGCACCAGCATACCCAGCCAAAAGTGAAACATTTGTCAGCCTCGATTTGGCCTGCCGCGCGAAGCCACTTATCATGGCGCGCCCATCCGACTTCATAGAGTTGCTTATGCGCCGCCTGCTCACCGGCTGTTTCGTCACCCTGCTGTTGTTGCTCAACACCCTGATCCTGATCGGGCCGTTGATGGTGTTTGCCCTGCTCAAACTGGTGGCGCCCGGGCGCTGGCGCGATTACGCGTCGTGGGCGGTGATGTGGATCGCCGAGACCTGGGCCGAAATCGACAAGCTGATCTTCCGCCTGTGCATTCCCACCCAATGGGACATTCGTGGCGGCGACGACCTGCGTGGCGACACCTCTTATCTGGTGGTCAGCAACCATCAGTCGTGGGTCGATATTCCGGCGCTGATCCAGACGCTCAACCGACGCACGCCGTTCTTCAAGTTCTTCCTCAAGAAAGAGCTGATCTGGGTACCATTCCTGGGGCTGGCGTGGTGGGCGCTGGATTACCCGTTCATGAAGCGCTACACCAAGGCGTTCCTGGCCAAACACCCGGAGCTGGCGGGCAAGGATCTGGAAATCACCAAACAGGCCTGCGAGCTGTTCAAGCGCCAGCCGGTGACCGTGGTGAATTATCTGGAAGGCACCCGCTACACCACTGCGAAAAGTGCGCAGCAACAATCACCGTTCAAGCATTTGCTCAAGCCCAAGGCCGGCGGCGTGGCGTTTGTTTTGGCGGCGATGGGAGAACAGCTGGATGCGATTCTTGACGTCACCGTGGTTTATCCACAGGCGGAAATTCCAGGATTCTGGGACTTGATCAGCGGCAACGTGCCGCGCGTGATCATCGACATCAAGACTCGCGAACTCGACCCGGCGCTGTGGCAAGGCGATTACGAGAACGATCCGGCGTTTCGCGAGAAGGTCCAGAGCTGGGTCAACCAGCTCTGGACCGAGAAGGATCTGCGCATCGCCGAGCTGCGCGGCGAGCGCGACTGAATCAGCTACCGGTGCCGGCGCCCCAGATGCTGCCCAGGCTTTGCAGCAGCGGGCCGCCGACGCCTTGATCACCCAGATACTTGAGGAGCACCGGAGCAAACTGGCCGACCATGCCGCTGTCCATGCCCAAGGCGCCGAAGGCGTTGTTCAGGTCACTGGTGTTCTTGACGTTGCCCAGCGCGTTCTCCAGACCGGCGGATTTGCCCGAGGAGCCCAGCAAGCCGCTCAACGCCGCCATGTTGCCGCTACCGCCCGATAGCTTGTCGATACCCGGCACTTCTTTGGCCAACTGCGAATAATCAGTGCTGCTCAACTGGTTCTTGGCCAGGCCCAACATGGCGCTAGTGCCACCGACGGCTTGCTGCGGCGTAACCCCCAGACCGGTGACAGCTTGCAGCAGACCGGCGGTTTCCGAGGTCGGCGCCGCGGCGGTGGCAGCGTTGCCGCCCTGCATGCTCGAAGCTGCTTTGGTCACATCGTCCAGGCTGAAACCGGCAAACACCGGGCTGGCCGCAAGGGTCATCAGCGAAGCCATTGCAATACCGCGTGAAATCTTCATTCAGACATCCTCTTGCGCTGTGAAACCGCCCGTTGAATGGGCAGAGAAACTGCCGGTTTGACCGGCTATCCGGCGGCATGTTCCTCGCCCGCGCATCCATTTTCAGCATAGCCACGTATATAAATCGTGAAACCCTGGAATGGCCGCGATGAATGGCACAAGCGCTTTTGCTGAACTAGCCTGTGAACAACCCGAGATCAGTCCTCGTCGCCTGCCCTTTGCCTGGAGAGACGTCATTTCCATCGCCGACACCGATCAGTTGCGACAGTTATTGGCCCAGTGCTCACTGGGTGATCGTCGCGCCTTCGAAACGCTGTACCGCAGCGTCGGCCCGCGCCTGCATGGCGTGGCCCTGCGCTTTATGGGCCGTGCGGATCTGGCGGAAGAGGTCTTGCAGGAGAGCTTCGTGCGCATCTGGAACAACGCTTCGCGCTACGAAGCACATTTATCGGCGCCGATGACGTGGATGATCAACATCACCCGCAATCAGGCGATCGATCAGTTACGCAAACACCGCGAGCGGCCGCTGAGCGATCTTGAGCAGGACGCGTTGCCGGATGAGAGTCCTTCGGCGCATGACCAATTGAGTAGCGCCCGTGAGGCTCACGCACTGAACCGCTGCCTGGAAACCCTCGACGGCATGCAGCGCCAGTCGATCAGCGTGGCGTATTTTCACGGCTTGTCTTGCACTGAACTGGCCGAGCATCTGGCCACGCCGCTGGGCACGGTCAAATCGTGGATCCGTCGAGGCATGGAACGACTGCGCCGGTGCCTTGAATCATGAACTACCAGACCCCTGCCCTGCGCCGCGCCCTCGCCGCCGATTACGCCATTGGTTTGATGTCCACGGCTGCGCGTCGGCGCTTCGAACAATTGTTGCTCGATGACGCTGCGTTGCGAGCGGAAGTGGCGCAATGGCAGGAAACCCTCGCCAGCCTCACCGAAGCCGTGCCGGAACAACCGGCACCCGATCGCGTGTGGCAAGGCATTACCGCACGTATCGAACCGCAAGTACTGCATGTGCCAGAGAAACGTCCGTTCTGGAACTGGCTGAGACTTACGGCTGCCGCAGCCTCAATCGTTGTGCTGGTCTTCCTCGGCTCGCTGTACAACCGCGACGACGCCCGCTACCGCGCCACCCTGCTGACCGCCGATGCGCAACCGGCGCTGAAGGTCGAGGCGCATGCAGATTATCTGCAGGTCGAGCCGCTGACACTGGCGGCCATCGATCCCGGACGCAGCCTGGAACTGTGGGCAATTCCGGCGGATGGCAAGCCGATCTCGTTGGGTGTGATCCCGGCGGGGGGCAAAGGCAAGGTTGAATTGAGCGAGGCGCAGAAAGCGCTGATAGGCAAACCGATTGCGCTGGCGGTGAGTCTGGAGCCGAAGGGTGGTTCGCCGACTGGGCAGCCGACTGGGCCGGTTCTTTACCAAGGTGCTTTAGCAGCCCTTTGATTGCAAAGATCAAAAGATCGCAGCCTTCGGCAGCTCCTACATAAATCCCGTGTAGGAGCTGTCGAAGGCTGCGATCTTTATAGTCCCGCTTCTTCTTAGAGCGCTCTTGATTATTTCTAAAAAAACTAGAAAACCTGTCAGATTTGACAGTTGGCACAAACCTGTAACGCCGCCAACATTTCTGCTCCCCTTACGTAATGGAGTACAAATGATGAAGCTGAAAATTGCCGCTGGTGTTCTGGTTAGCCTGGCCATGATGAGCACCGCCTATGCAGCGACTTGCCCGACACTTTCAATTACTCACGCTCAAGACAACGAAGATCTCACTTTCACCTCTGCACGTCTGAAAGATAAAGACACTGCCAATTCGGTTGTCATTTGTCGTTACGAAGGCAAGAACGACCTCGGCGCATCGTCCGGATACAGGAACGGTACTCCGGTTAAAGCCACCGGAGCCGGTTGGAAAGATAAGGAAGGTAAGCTTTCGGATGATTGCGTAGTCACCGATGGAGACGCCAGCAAATGCTCGTTTAAAGAAAAGAAGAAGTAACATGTAAGGAAGGGCAACTCGAGGGTTGCCCTTTTTTTCACCAGTGAAACCTACGCCGCACTGAACAACTTATGCGGATCAATCACAAACTTCTTCGGCACGCCCGCGTCGAACTCGCCATACCCTTCCGGCGCCTGGTCGAGACTGATGACCTGCACACCCACCACTTCGGCAATATTGATGCGATCCCACATGATTGCCTGCATCAATTGGCGGTTGTACTTCATCACCGGGGTTTGACCGGTGTGGAAGCTGTGTGACTTGGCCCAACCGAGGCCGAAGCGAATGCTCAGGCTGCCCATTTTTGCGGCGGCGTCCACGGCACCCGGATCTTCGGTCACGTACAGGCCCGGGATGCCGATCTTGCCGGCCACACGCACCACGCCCATCAACGAGTTGAGCACGGTGGCAGGAGCTTCGGATTTCACGCCGTCATGACCGTGGCCACGGGCTTCGAAGCCGACGCAGTCCACCGCGCAATCGACTTCCGGCTCGCCCAGCAGGGCGGCGATTTGTTCATGCAGCGGCGTGTCTTTCGACAGGTCGACGATTTCGAAACCCTGCGCCTTGGCGTGGGCCAGACGGATGGTGTTGACGTCGCCGACGATCACTACCGCAGCGCCGAGCAGACGCGCGGAAGCAGCAGCCGCCAGACCGACCGGGCCGGCGCCGGCAATGTAAACAGTGCTACCGGGGCCAACACCGGCAGTAACGGCACCGTGATAACCGGTCGGGAGAATGTCGGAGAGGCAGGTCAGATCGCGGATTTTCTCCATGGCCTTGTCGCGATCCGGCAGTTTCAGCAGGTTGAAGTCAGCGTACGGCACCAGCACGTACTCGGCCTGGCCGCCGGTCCAGTCGCCCATGTCGACATAGCCGTATGCGCCACCGGCACGGGCCGGGTTGACGGTCAGGCAGACGCCGGTGTGTTGCTCCTTGCAGGAACGGCAGCGCCCGCAAGCGACGTTGAATGGGACGGAGACCAGATCACCGATTTTCAGGTTCTCGACGTCGGAGCCTTTTTCGATCACCTCGCCGGTGATTTCATGGCCCAGCACCAGACCGGTCTGCGCCGTGGTACGGCCGCGCACCATGTGTTGGTCGGAGCCGCAGATATTGGTGGAAACCACTTTGAGAATGACCCCGTGCTCGATCTTGCGACCGCGCGGGTCCTGCATTTTCGGATAGTCGATTTTCTGTACTTCGACCTTGCCAGCGCCGAGATACACCACACCACGATTGCCAGACATGCTTTCACCTCGCTGTTGTTTTTATGAAACCGCGTTGCCCAGGCAGGCAGCGCGTTAAGTGCTCGGGTTACTGCTTGTTGGTTTTGCGTTGTTTGTTATGGCCCTATCGCTGGCAAGCCAGCTCAAACAGGATTCAGGTTGGATTCAAATTTTGTGAACGACACAAACCCCTGTGGGAGCTGGCTTGCCAGCGATGGCGGCCTAAAGAACGACCGTGCGATTGGCGTTGAGGAACACCCTCCGCTCAATGTGATATCCCACCGCCCGGGCCAGGGTCAGGCCTTCAATATCCCGCCCCTTGGCAATCAAATCCTCGGGGTAATGACTGTGATCCACCGCCTCGACGCCCTGGGCAATAATCGGCCCTTCATCGAGATCGTTATTGATGTAATGCGCCGTCGCACCCACCAGTTTCACGCCCTTGTTGTAGGCCTGGTGATAAGGCTTGGCGCCCTTGAAACCCGGCAGCAGCGAGTGATGAATGTTGATCGCCTTGCCATCGAGCTTGCGGCACAACTCCGGCGACAGCACCTGCATATAGCGGGCAAGAATCACCAGTTCGGCGCCAGACTCCTCAATCACCTGCCACACCTGACGCTCCTGCGACGGTTTGTCATTGGGGTCGAGGGGGAAATGGTAGTAGGGAATCTGGTGCCAGTCGGCCAGCGGTTTGAGATCGGGGTGATTGGAAACCACCGCCGCGACGTCCATCGACAACTGGCCGATGCGCTGGCGGTAGAGCAAGTCGTTGAGGCAGTGATCGGCCTTGGAAACCATGATCACCACTTTTGGCCGGTAGTTCGGCGCAGTCAGCTCGAAGACCATGCCGAACGCCTGCCCACGTTCGGCCAAGCCTGCGCGGAAGGATTGCTCGTCGAAACCGTCGGGCTGGCGGAATTCCACGCGAATGAAGAAGCGGCCGGAGAGACGGTCATCGAACGAATGGTGCTCGGTGACGTAGCAACCCTGCTCGAACAGAAAACGCGTCACCGCGTCCACGGTGCCAAGGACGCTGGGGCAGTCGGCGGTCAGAATCCATGTGTCTGGGGCGCGGCTCATGGTGCGGTGACTCCTGTTTCAAACTCTGTGGACGGAGTAAACACTGTGGCGAGGGAGCTTGCTCCCGCTGGGTTGCGAAGCGACCCCAAAATCGGCGACCGCATTTCTCCAGGAAAAAAGCGGAGGCAGATTTTGCGACTGCTCCGCAGCCGAGCGGGAGCAAGCTCCCTCGCCACAAATGCAGTCATGAGCAAACCGGGGTCAGGCCTGGACGCTCAACCCGTACTCAGCCGAAGCATCCTGCAACCACAACCACCAGTAATCCGAGAAGCTACGACGGATCAGCAACTCCCAGGTGTCCTCAGCCGTATGGCGAATCATCAACTGACTTTTGGCGAACACCGTGCCCACGGCCTTACCGACCGGGAAGTTATTCGGGTGCACGTCATAACTGGTGGACTTCATCAGCACCTGACGCACATTCGGCCCGCTCAGTTCGAGCAATTGCTGACCGCCACTGACGTTGACGATCGCGATGTGCAGATCGCCCAGCGCTTCACGCAGTTTCTGTTCAGCGGCGAATTCTTCACCGCTCGGCACGATCAGCAGCCACTCATCCGGGCCCATCCATTGCAGGCTGGTTTCGCCTTTGACGATCACACTCAGGGCAGCGGGCAACTCGATGCCAAGGGCTTTGTGCACACCGGCGGCGAACGCTGCGTCATGACCATCACCACGAATGGTCAGATGGCCGAGGAGTTTCTTTTCACGCACGATCACGCCGGCGTTCTTGCGGCCCTTGCCGGCCAGGCTGGCGAGGTCGGCATGGTGCAGCGACGACTCGGCACGGGCACCGGTGGTCGGGCGTTGTTGGTACACGTTGGCTGTGGTCATAAAGCACCCTTCCTGAATTCGTAATCCCTGTGGGAGCTGGCTTGCCAGCGATGGGAGCGGCGCGTTTTGCCTGATACACCGCGTCATCGTTCATCGCGGGCAAGCCACGCTCCCACAGGTTCTGTGGTGTTAGATGTTCTGCCGATCACCCTTCGGATCGAAGAACACCGAAGAAACAATCTCCGCCTCGATCACGCTGCCATCGGCCAGCGGTGCAAACACCCGCTCGCCGAGGCGCTTCAGACCGCCCTTGACCACGCCCATGGCAAACGAATAACCGAGGGAGTTGTGCGCGTAGCTGGAAGTCACGTGGCCGACCATGGTCATCGGGATCGCCTGTTTGGTGTTGAACACCAACTGCGCGCCTTCCGGCAGCCAGACGTTCGGATCGATCGGCTTCAAACCTACCAGCTGTTTGCGCTGATCCTTCACACAGTCTTCACGGTTCATGCCGCGCTGGCCGATCCACGAGAACGGTTTGGTGCGACCGACACACCAGCCCATGTTCAAGTCATCCGGAGTCATCGAGCCGTCAGTGTCCTGGCCGACGATGATGAAACCCTTCTCGGCACGCAGCACGTGCATGGTCTCGGTGCCATACGGCGTCAGGTTGTACTGCTTGCCGGCCTCGACGATTTTCTCCAGCACGCCCATCGCGTAGTCGGCCTGCACGTTGACTTCGTACGACAGCTCACCGGTGAACGAGATGCGGAACACCCGCGCCGGCACGCCGCCGACCAGACCTTCTTTCCAGGTCATGAACGGGAACGCTTCGTTGCTCAGATCGATGTCAGTCACGGCGCTGAGCAGCTTGCGGCTGTTCGGCCCGGACAGGGTCATGGTTGCCCAGTGGTCAGTGACGGAAGTGAAGTAGACCTTCATGTCCGGCCATTCGGTCTGGTGGTACAGCTCCAGCCATTGCAGGACGCGAGCCGCGCCGCCGGTGGTGGTGGTCATGACGAAATGGTTGTCGGCCAGGCACGCCGTGACACCGTCGTCGAAGACCATGCCGTCTTCTTTGCACATCAGGCCGTAACGGGCCTTGCCCACATCGAGTTTGGTCCAGGCGTTGGTGTACACGCGGTTGAGGAACTCACGGGCATCCGGGCCTTGAATGTCGATCTTGCCGAGGGTCGAGGCATCGAGCAGGCCGACGCTGTCGCGCACGGCTTTGCATTCGCGCTTCACGGCGGCGTGCATGTCTTCGCCGTTTTTCGGGAAGTACCATGGACGCTTCCATTGACCGACGTCTTCAAACTCGGCGCCGTTCTTCACATGCCAGGCATGCAGTGCGGTGTAGCGCACAGGCTCGAAGATGTGCCCACAGTGACGACCGGCCACGGCGCCGAAAGTCACCGGCGTGTAGTTCGGGCGGAACATCGTGGTGCCCATCTGCGGGATGGTCACGTTCAGCGAACGGGCGGCGATGGCCAGACCGTTGACGTTGCCGAGCTTGCCCTGATCGGTGCCGAAGCCCAGCGCAGTGTAGCGTTTGACGTGCTCGACCGACTCGAAACCTTCGCGGGTTGCCAGTTCAATCGCAGCAGCGGTGACGTCGTTCTGCAGGTCGACGAATTGCTTCGGTGCCCGCGCGGTGCCCTTCTCATGCGGCACCTGGAACAGCGCCAGTGTCGGCTCTTCGAGACGGCTCAGGGCTTTCGGCAAGGTGCCTTCGACCGCTGCGAAACCGGCTTCACTGGCAGCACGCACGCCACCTTCAAAACCGTCAGCCAGCGAATCGCCGAGACCGTAAACACCGTTGATGCCACCGACACACACGCGCTTCTGTGGTGCTTCACCCGGTACGAAACCGAGGATGTCTTCACGCCAGGTCGGCTTGCCACCGAGGTGCGACGCCAAGTGGACGACCGGGCTGTAACCGCCAGAACTGGCGATCACGTCGCAGTCGAGCCATTCGCCCGGGCTGGTCACGGCATGCGCTTTGACATCAATCGCGGCAACGCGGGCAGCGGTGACACGCTTGCTGCCACGGGCCTCGATCACGGCGCTACCGGTGAGAATACGGATGCCTTTGGCGCGGGCCTCTTCCACCAGTGCACCACGCGGATTGCTGCGTGCATCGGCGATGGCGACCACTTGCAGACTGGCATCGAGCCAATCCAATGCAACGCGATAGGCATGATCATTGTTGGTGCTGAGGACAAGCTTTTTACCCGGCGCCACGCCGTAACGGCGCACGTAAGTCGACACCGCACCGGCGAGCATGTTACCCGGCACATCGTTGTTGCCGTAAACCAGCGGACGCTCGCAGGCACCGGTCGCCAGCACCACACGCTTGGCGCGAACCCGGTGAATGCGCTGACGCACCTGACCGATGGGCGCACGGTCACCGAGGTGATCGGTGAGGCGTTCGTGAATGGTCAGGAAGTTGTGGTCGTAGTAACCGTTGACCGTGGCGCGCGGCAACAGCAGCACGTCCGGGGTGTTCTTCAATTCGGCGATAACGCTGGCGACCCACTCCATCGCCGGCTTGCCGTCGAGGCTTTCGCGGGAATCGAGCAGGCTGCCGCCAAACTCTTCCTGCTCATCGGCGAGGATCACTCGGGCACCGCTGCGCGCAGCGGCCAGTGCAGCCGCCAGACCCGCAGGGCCGGCACCGACGATCAGCACGTCGCAATGCTGGTTCATGTAGTCGTAGGTGTCCGGATCGTTCTCGGTCGGCGAACGGCCCAAACCTGCGGCCTTACGAATGTACTTCTCGTAAGTCATCCAGAACGATTGCGGGTACATGAAGGTTTTGTAGTAGAAACCCGGCGGCATCAACTTGCCGCCGACCTTGCCGAGAATCCCCATCATGTCGTTGTTGACGCTCGGCCAGCCGTTGGTGCTGGTGGCGACCAGGCCTTGGTACAACGCCTGTTGCGTGGCGCGTACGTTGGGAATCTGCGTGGCTTCGGTGGCGCCGATCTGCAGGACGGCGTTCGGCTCTTCGGCACCGGCAGCAAAAATGCCGCGAGGACGCGAATACTTGAAGCTGCGGCCGATGATGTCGACGCCGTTGGCGATCAGCGCGGCGGCCAGCGAGTCGCCCTCGAAGCCTTTGTAGGTCTGACCGTTGAAGGTGAAGCTCAGCACTTTGTTGCGGTCGATCCGTCCACCGTTGGACAGGCGATTGGTCTGGCTCATACCTTCTCTCCCAGCGCCGTCGTGGCTGTTTTCGCCGAATCAGCCTTGTCGGTGAATTGCGGCTTGGTGCCGATCTTGTAGGTTTCGAGAATCTCGTAGGTCACGGTGTCGCGGGTGACGTTGAAGTACTGGCGGCAACCGGCAACGTGATCCCACAGCTCGTGGTGCAGACCGCGCGGGTTATCGCGGAAGAACATGTAGTCGCCCCACTCCTCATCGGTGCAGCTGGCAGGATCCAGTGGACGCGGGATGTGCGCCTGGCCGGATGCGTGGAATTCCTCTTCGGAGCGCAGTTCGCCGCAGTGAGGACAGAAGATATGCAACATGGGGATTTCTCCTGTTAGTGGGCAACCGCAGCAGCGCCGTGTTCATCGATCACCGCCCCGGTGTGGAACGGGTCGCGGGCGACGGGTGCGGCCGC
>NZ_JBIUWQ010000079.1:0-20985 GCF_044743525.1 Pseudomonas sp. NPDC087598
CCCACAACCCCACCCCCCCCCACCAACAACACCCCCCCCCCCCCCCCCCCACACCACCCCCCCCCCCCCCCACCCCCCCCACACAATATTATGTTCTGACAGGCGTTTTGCCCACGTATACGAAAAATTGACATTAAACTAGCACGACCAAAGACAACTTTACACCGTCTGTCTCATTGGCTTGCGCGAATATGTCGATTGGCCAGCAAGTCGAACCCGGTAAAAAAGTCCTACAACACCCAATTACCTTTCCGACACCACGCTGGCTCAGGCGTCCACCATCGCCATCGCCTCCTCGACATCCACGGCTACCAGTCGCGAACAACCCGGCTCATGCATCGTTACACCCATCAACTGCTCGGCCATTTCCATGGCGATCTTGTTGTGAGTGATGTAGATGAACTGCACGGTCTGCGACATCTCTTTGACCAAGCGTGCGTAGCGTCCAACGTTAGCGTCATCCAGTGGCGCGTCAACCTCATCGAGCATGCAGAACGGCGCCGGGTTCAATTTGAAGATGGCAAAAACCAGTGCCAGCGCGGTCAGGGCTTTTTCCCCGCCGGAGAGCAAATGGATGGTGCTGTTCTTCTTCCCTGGCGGCTGCGCCATGATCGTTACCCCTGTATCGAGTAGATCTTCGCCCGTCAGTTCCAAATACGCGCGCCCGCCACCGAAAACTTTTGGAAAAAGTGCCTGTAAACCGCCATTGATCTGATCAAAGGTATCTTTGAAACGGTTACGGGTTTCCTTGTCGATCTTGCGGATAACGTTTTCCAGGGTCTCCAGCGCTTCAACCAGATCGGCGTCCTGCGCATCCAGATAACGTTTACGCTCGGACTGTTGCGTGTATTCATCGATGGCCGCGAGGTTGATCGCGCCCAGGCGTTGAATCCGCGCATTGATCCTTTCGAGTTCTTCTTCGGCTTCGCGTTCACTGGCTTGTGCGGTCAACGTCGCGAGCACGCCATTGAGATCGTAGCCGTCTTCGAGCAATTGATCCTGCAAGGCCTTGCGGCGCACGGTCAGGGCCTGCCATTCCATACGCTGCTGCTCGAGTTGACCACGGATCAGCTGCGATTGCTGTTCAGCCTGGGTCCGGCGCTTTTCTGCGTCGCGCAGTTCGCGGTCGGCGTCTTCCAGAGCGATCTGCGCGGTCTTGAGTTCTTCGTCGACGGTCATGCGCTTGTCGAGCAGCTCTTCGAGTTTCAGGCGCAGCTCTTCCAGCGGTGCCTCGCCCTCCTCCAGATTCAGACTCAACTGTTCGCGCTTTTCGGTCAGACGCTCGGCCTGCATTTCCAGACGTTCCAGCGCTTGACGCGTGGAGTCGTGCTGGGCGCGCAACGAGCCGAGGCGCACGGCCAATTGGTGTGCGTGGTCCTTGTGCTGACGCGCTTCCTGACGCACGCGATCGAGGCGCTCGCGCAGACTGTCGCGCTGGGCCAGCAGCAATTCGCGCTGCTCGGTGTCCAGTGCCATCGCGTCGAGGGCTTCCTGCAATTGCATGCGCGCTTCACCGACTTGTTCGTGCTCGAGCTCGCGCTGTTCGCCAAGTTCGACCAGTTCTTCATCGAGACGCGTGCGGCGCAAAGTCAGTTGTTCGGCCTTGGCTTTGCCCGCAGACAATTGGGCTTTGAGTTCACCTTGCTGACGCGCTTCGTCTTGCAGCAAACGACGCAGATGCTCACGGCCGTTTTCCTGCTGACGCTGTTGCGCGCGCAAGGTTTGCAGACGGGTTTCCATCGCCTCGACCGTGGCTTCTTTCTCTTCGCGCTCAAGGTGTAGCGCTTCGATTTCCTGGCCACGGGCGAGCATGCCGCTTTCCGCTTCGCTGGCCCGACGTACTCGCAGAAAGTGTCGGCCAACCCAATAACCGTCGCGACTGATCAGGCTCTCGCTAGCGCTCAACTGCCCGCGCAAGGCCAGCGCCTGCTCCAGGCTGTCGACCGGTTTGACCTGGCCAAGCCACGGCGACAGATCGATCTGCGCATCGACTTTATCCAGCAAGCTGCCCGCCACCCGCACGCCATCGCTGGCCGGGCTGAGCAGGCGCAGATCGCCCTGAGTGAAACCGGACAAATCGAAACCGCTGAAGTCGTCGACCAGCACTGCTTGCAGGTCAGCGCCGAGCACGGTTTCAACCGCCAGCTCCCAACCCGCCTCGACCTTCAGACCCTCGGCCAGCCGCGGGCGCTCGGCGAGATTGTGCTCCTTTAGCCATTCGGCGGTGCCAGTGCCCGGATCGAGGGCAGCTTGCTGCAGAGCTTCAAGGGACGCCAGGCGACCATTGAGGCGCTGCAAATCACCCTGCGCCTGTTGCTGCGCGGTTAGCGCCTGCTGCAACTCCTGACGCAGTTGCTCAAGCTTTTCGACCTGAGCCTCTTCGCTGGTCTGCAAATCTTCAAGCGTCGCTTCCGATTCAGCGAGTTGCTCGTTGAGCTCCATGATCGCCGCGTCTTCAGGATCAGCCGAGAGCAGCGCGCGTTCTTCGCCGAGACGTTTCTGCCGATCGGCGAGACGCTCCATGCTGGTTTCCAGCTGCTGGATGCGCGACTGCTGCACTTCGGCCTGACGGCGCGGTTCGGCGGCGGTCAGGTTGAAGGTGTCCCACTGCTCCTGCCAGCCGTGCATGACGCTTTCGGAATCTTCCAGCGCAGCGGCGGCTTCTTCGGCGGCAGCGCTGGTGACTTCCTGCTCGGGGGTGAGCATGTCCAGCTCTTCGCCGAGGGTCAGCAGCAACGTGCGATCGTGGCCCAGGTGCGATTCGGTTTCCAGACGTGCGCGTTCGGCTTCTTTCAGATCATCCTGCAACTGCCGCAAACGTTGCTGACCGTGCTGGATGCTTTGCTCGACCCGAGCGATGTCGCCGCCGACCGAATAGAAGCGCCCTTGCACCAGATTGAAGCGCTCGGACAGATCATGGTGCCCGTCGCGCAGGCGTTCGATGGCCGCGTCAGCATTACGCTGCTCGGCAACCAAGGCTTCGAAACTGATTTCCTGGGTGCCGATGATCGACTCGCGCTGGCCGACCTGATCGTTGAGATCCTGCCAGCGCAGGGCCGACAGTTGCGCCTTGAGCTGACGTTCCTCGGCCTTGAATTCCTGATACTTCTTCGCCGCTTCAGCCTGACGGTGCAAGCGTTCGAGTTGACGCTCGAGTTCGTCGCGCAGGTCGGTCAGGCGGGCAAGGTTTTCGTGGGTGCGGCGGATACGGTTTTCAGTCTCGCGCCGACGCTCCTTGTACTTGGAAATGCCCGCGGCTTCTTCGATGAAATTACGCAGATCTTCAGGCTTGGACTCGATCAGTTTGGAGATCATCCCCTGCTCGATGATCGAGTAGCTGCGCGGGCCGAGGCCGGTGCCGAGGAAGATATCGGTGATGTCGCGACGACGGCATTTGGTGCCGTTGAGGTAATAAGTGGTCTGGCTGTCGCGGGTCACTTTGCGGCGAATGGAGATTTCCGCGTAGGCCGCGTATTCGCCCAGCAAGGTGCCGTCGGAGTTGTCGAAGACCAGTTCGATACTGGCCTGGCTCACCGGTTTGCGGCTGGTCGATCCGTTGAAGATGACGTCGGTCATCGACTCGCCACGGAGGTTCTTCGCCGAACTTTCGCCCATCACCCAGCGCACGGCGTCGATGATGTTCGACTTGCCGCAACCGTTCGGCCCGACGACCGCCGCCATGTTACTGGGGAAGTTCACCGTGGTCGGGTCGACGAAGGATTTGAATCCCGCCAGTTTGATGCACTTGAGCCGCACGCTTAGGCGACCGTCAGGGCAGACACCACCAGATCGCAGCTGCGCTGGGCATAAGCCGTCAGCACGATGCGGATCTGCGGCAAATCACGGGCGAGCACAGCGGCCAGCAGGCGTTCGAACAGTTCGAGGAATTCGCTCATTTCCGCCTTGCGCTGTTCGAGGGCGAGAAAATACGCGCGGCTCATGGCCGGTTGCAGGTTCTCCACGGTCTCTTGCAGGTACGGGTTGTTGGCGAACGGATACGCAGCGCGCATCACGCTGAAGCTGTCGTCGACAAAGCTGCGGATGTCCTGACGCTCGTAACTGGCGGTCAGGCGCTGCTGGATCTGCACGAACGGCGCCATGTCCGACTGGACTTGCCAGCCGTTGGCCACCGAATTGCCGAGCAGGATGTACAGCTCGCTCATCAGCGTGCACAGGCTCTGGACCTTGTGCGGCGTCAGTTCGGTGACATGCGCGCCACGGCGCGGCAGGATCGCGATCAGGTGGCGGCGTTCGAGGATCAGCAAGGCTTCGCGGACCGAGCCGCGGCTGACATTGAGTGCCAGCGTGACCTTCTGTTCCTGAATGCGCTCTCCCGGCTTCATTTCGCCACGAATGATGCGTTCGGCGAGGTGGTGAGCAATTTGCTCGGCGAGGCTGTCCGGCGCCTTGAACGTCATGGTTGTCCTTCAAACTCTTCGATCTGCACAAGCGGCGCAGTGTAGCGCAAATGCACGGTCATGGCGGAGTGCCCACTCGGCGGTTTTGGCACGAATCCCGCAAAAAAGCAGGGGATCCGCTGAGGGTCAATACTGAATAGACACGTTGTTGATCGACGAAACGCATTTTCCTGACCTTTAAGTCAGAAAACCATTGACCGAAAAGTCAGACCTGCTAAATTCGGTTCACGTCGGTTAACAACAATAATGAGTCTGCGAGGCCTTCCGTGATCCAGTTTTTACTTAACCAGGAACTCCGTAGCGAGCACGCCCTGGACCCGAATCTGACTGTGCTCAATTACCTGCGTGAACACGTCGGTAAATCCGGCACCAAAGAAGGTTGCGCCAGCGGCGACTGCGGCGCCTGCACCGTAGTGGTCGGCGAGTTGCAAACGGATGACGATGGTCGCGAACACATTCGCTATCGCAGCCTCAATTCGTGCCTGACGTTCGTTTCGTCGCTGCACGGCAAACAACTGATCAGCGTCGAAGACCTCAAGCACAAAGGCGAACTGCACAGCGTGCAGAAAGCCATGGTCGAGTGCCACGGCTCGCAGTGCGGTTTCTGCACCCCCGGTTTTGTCATGTCGCTGTTCGCCCTGCAAAAGAACAGCGATGCACCGGATCACGCCAAGGCTCACGAAGCGCTGGCCGGCAACCTCTGCCGCTGCACCGGCTATCGGCCGATTCTGGCGGCGGCCGAGCAATCATGCTGCGGCAAGCAACCGGACCAGTTCGACGCCCGTGAAGCGGAAACCATCGCTCGCCTCAAAGCCATCGCCCCGACTGATATCGGCGAACTGAACAGCGGCGACAAGCGCTGCCTGGTGCCGCTGACCGTCGCCGATCTGGCCGATCTTTACGATGCGTACCCACAAGCCCGCCTGCTGGCCGGTGGTACCGATCTGGCATTGGAAGTTACCCAGTTCCACCGCACCCTGCCAGTGATGATCTACGTTGGCAACGTCGCTGAAATGAAGCGCATCGATACTTTCGAAGACCGTATCGAAATCGGCGCTGCAACCGCCCTCTCCGACTGCTATGAAGCGTTGAACGCTGAGTATCCGGACTTCGGCGAACTGCTGCATCGCTTCGCCTCGCTGCAAATCCGCAATCAGGGCACCCTCGGCGGCAACATCGGCAACGCCTCGCCGATCGGTGACTCGCCACCGCTGCTGATCGCCCTCGGCGCACAGGTTGTGCTGTGCAAGGGCGAAACCCGGCGCACCCTGAACCTCGACGATTACTTCATCGACTACAAAGTCACTGCCCGCCAGGAAAGCGAGTTCATCGAAAAAATCATCGTGCCGCGCGCCACGGCCGAGCAACGCTTCCGCGTCTATAAGGTGTCAAAGCGTCTGGACGATGACATTTCCGCTGTCTGCGCCGCGTTCAACCTGCGCATTGAAAACTGCATGATCACCGATGCGCGCATGGCCTTTGGCGGCATGGCGGCGATTCCGAAACGCGCTGCACATTGTGAAGCCGCACTGATCGGTCAGCCGTTCAACAACGCCGTGATCGAGCGCGCCTGCGCTGCGCTCGCCGAAGACTTCACACCGCTCTCGGACTTCCGCGCCAGCAAGGAATATCGCCTGCTCAGCGCGCAGAACCTGCTGCGCAAATACTTCATCGAACTGCAAACACCGCACATCGAGACTCGGGTGACCGCTTATGTCTAACCATCACGGCGTAGAGAAAACTCAGGCTGAACTGGCTGAACTGTTCGCCAGGGATCTGACCACCGGTGTCGGCCGCAGCGTCAAGCACGACAGCGCCGCCAAGCATGTGTCCGGTGAAGCGCAGTACATCGATGATCGCCTGGAATTTCCGAACCAGTTGCACCTGTACGCACGCATGTCGGACCGTGCCCACGCGAAAATCGTCAGCATCGACACCAAGCCCTGCTACGCCTTCGAAGGCGTGCGCATCGCGATCACTCACGAAGACGTGCCGGGCCTGAAAGACATCGGCCCACTGATGCCCGGCGATCCGCTGCTGGCCATCGACGACGTGCAGTTCGTCGGTCAACCGGTGCTGGCCGTTGCCGCGAAAGATCTGGAAACCGCACGCAAGGCCGCCATGGCCGCGATCATCGAATACGAAGATCTCGAGCCGGTGCTCGACGTGGTCGAAGCGCTGCGCAAACGCCACTTCGTGCTCGACAGCCACACTCACCAGCGCGGCGATTCCGTGTCTGCGCTGGCGACGGCTGAACACCGCATTCAGGGCACGCTGCACATCGGCGGTCAGGAACACTTTTACCTGGAGACGCAAATCTCCTCGGTGATGCCGACCGAAGACGGCGGCATGATCGTCTACTGCTCGACGCAGAACCCGACCGAGGTACAGAAACTGGTCGCCGAAGTGCTCGACGTGTCGATGAACAAAATCGTCGTCGACATGCGCCGCATGGGCGGTGGGTTCGGCGGCAAGGAAACTCAGGCCGCCAGCCCGGCGTGCCTGTGCGCCGTGGTTGCGCACCTCACCGGTCAGCCGACCAAGATGCGCCTGCCGCGCGTCGAAGACATGCTGATGACCGGCAAGCGTCACCCGTTCTACGTTGAATACGACGTCGGCTTCGACAGCACCGGGCGCCTGCACGGGATCAACATGGATCTGGCCGGCAACTGCGGCTGCTCGCCGGACTTGTCCGCGTCGATCGTTGACCGCGCGATGTTCCACTCGGACAACTCGTACTACCTCGGCGACGCGACCATCCACGGTCACCGCTGCAAGACCAACACCGCGTCGAACACCGCTTACCGTGGTTTCGGTGGCCCGCAAGGCATGGTCGCGATCGAAGAAGTGATGGACGCGATTGCCCGTCACCTCAACCTCGATCCACTCGCCGTGCGCAAGGCCAACTACTACGGCAAGACCGAGCGCAACGTCACCCATTACTACCAGACCGTCGAGCACAACATGCTCGAAGAGATGACCGCCGAACTGGAAGAAAGCAGCCAGTATCACGAGCGTCGCGAAGCGATACGTCGCTACAACGCCAACAGCCCGATCCTGAAAAAAGGCCTGGCGCTGACCCCGGTGAAATTCGGTATTTCCTTTACCGCCAGCTTCCTCAACCAGGCCGGTGCGCTGATCCACATCTACACCGACGGCAGCATCCATCTGAACCATGGCGGCACGGAAATGGGTCAAGGCCTGAACACCAAAGTCGCGCAGGTCGTGGCCGAAGTGTTCCAGGTCGAAATCGACCGCGTGCAGATCACCGCGACCAACACCGACAAAGTGCCGAACACCTCGCCGACCGCTGCCTCCAGCGGTGCTGACTTGAACGGTAAAGCGGCGCAGAACGCGGCGGAAATCATCAAGAAACGCCTGATCGAATTTGCTGCGCGCCATTACAAGGTCAGCGAAGAAGACGTCGAATTCCACAACGGCCATGTGCGCGTGCGCGACCACATCCTGACCTTTGAAGCGCTGATCCAGCAGGCGTATTTCAATCAGGTGTCGCTGTCGAGCACCGGCTTCTACAAGACCCCGAAAATCTACTACGACCGCAGCCAGGCCCGTGGTCGTCCGTTCTACTACTTCGCCTTCGGCGCGGCGTGCTGCGAAGTGATCGTCGACACGTTGACCGGCGAGTACAAGATGCTCCGTACCGACATCCTTCACGACGTTGGCGCTTCGCTGAACCCGTCCATCGACATCGGTCAGGTCGAGGGCGGTTTCATCCAGGGCATGGGCTGGCTGACCATGGAAGAGCTGGTCTGGAACAACAAAGGCAAGCTGATGACCAACGGCCCGGCCAGCTACAAGATCCCGGCTGTGGCGGACATGCCGCTCGACCTGCGGGTGAAGCTGGTGGAAAACCGCAAGAACCCGGAAGACACGGTGTTCCATTCCAAGGCTGTCGGTGAGCCGCCGTTCATGCTCGGGATTGCTTCTTGGTGCGCGATCAAGGACGCGGTGGCGAGCCTTGGGGACTACAAGCATCAGCCGCAGATCGATGCACCGGCGACGCCGGAGCGGGTGTTGTGGGGTTGCGAGCAGATGCGCCAGCTCAAGACCGTGAAAGCGGTCGAGGCTGAGACCGAGCTGGCTCCGCTCTAAAGACCGAGGCGCGGCCAATCGCTGGCAAGCCAGCTCCCACAGGGTTTTGTGGTGTTGACCCGATATGCGTTACACCGCAAATCCTGTGGGAGCTGGCTTGCCAGCGATGAGGCCCGAACAGACAACGATGTTGTAGGGGTGAACTATGTACAACTGGATCGACGCCCTCGCCGACCTGCAGAACCAGGGCGAACCCTGCGTTCTGGTGACGATCATCGAAGAACTCGGCTCGACGCCACGCAACGCCGGCTCGAAAATGGTCGTCAGCGCCCGCCAGACGTTCGACACCATCGGTGGCGGGCATCTGGAATACAAAGCCATGCAGATCGCCCGCGACATGCTCGCCAGCGGTAAGCAGGACACCCATCTGGAGCGCTTCAGCCTCGGCGCCAGCCTCGGCCAGTGCTGCGGAGGCGCCACCGTGTTGCTGTTCGAACCGATGGGCCAGGTGCAGGCGCAGATCGCCGTATTCGGTGCCGGCCATGTCGGCCGCGCCTTGGTGCCGCTGCTCGCCGGCCTGCCCTGCCGGGTACGCTGGATCGATTCGCGGGAAGAGGAATTCCCCGAACAGATTCCTCACGGCGTGCGTAAAATCGTCGCCGAAGAGCCTGTGGATGAAATCGATGACCTGCCCGTCGGCAGCTACTGCATCGTCATGACCCACAATCATCAGCTTGATCTGGAGCTGACCGCCGCCATCCTCAAGCGCAACGACTTCACCTGGTTTGGCCTGATCGGCTCGAAGACCAAACGCGCCAAATTCGAACACCGTTTGCGTGATCGCGGTTTCGACGCCAGCGTCGTGCAACGCATGCGCTGCCCGATGGGCATCAGCGAAGTCAAAGGCAAATTGCCTGTGGAAATCGCCATCTCCATCGCCGGCGAAATCATCGCCACTTACAACGCCAATTTCGGCCAGCACACCGCCAGCGCCGAACCGATTGCCAAACTGCTGCCCGTTTCGCGCCGCAGTGAAGCCGCCAAACTCAAAGCCTCAAATTGATTAGAGAACCCTCATGCCTCTGACTCGCAAAGCCTACCGCGCCGCCATCCTGCACAGCATTGCCGACCCTGCCGAAGTGGGGATCGAAGCCTCCTACGAATATTTCGAGGACGGCCTGCTGGTGGTCGATGACGGCAAGATCAGTGCCCTTGGCCACGCCAGCGAACTGCTGCCAACCCTGCCGGCGGATATCGAGATCAATCACTATCAAGACGCGCTGATCACCCCGGGCTTCATCGACACGCACATTCACCTGCCGCAAACCGGCATGGTCGGCGCCTATGGCGAGCAACTGCTCGACTGGCTGAACACCTACACCTTCCCGTGCGAAAGCCAGTTCGGTGACAAGAAGCACGCCGACGATGTCGCGGATATTTTCATCAAGGAACTGCTGCGCAACGGCACCACCACCGCGCTGGTGTTCGGCAGCGTGCACCCGCAATCGGTGAACTCGTTCTTTGAGGCGGCCGAGAAGCTCGACCTGCGGATGATCGCCGGCAAGGTGATGATGGATCGCAACGCGCCGGACTACCTGACCGACACCGCCGAATCCAGCTACGTCGAGAGCAAAGCACTGATCGAGCGCTGGCACGGCAAGGGTCGCTTGCACTATGCGGTCACGCCACGTTTCGCACCGACCAGCACCCCGGAACAACTGACCCTCGCCGGGCAACTGCTGACGGAATACCCGGATCTGTACATGCAGACCCACATCAGCGAAAACCTCAAGGAAATCGAGTGGGTCAAGGAGCTGTTCCCGGAGCGCAAGGGCTACCTCGACGTTTACGACCACTACAAGTTGCTCGGCGAGCGTTCGGTATTCGCCCACGGCGTGCACCTGTGCGATGACGAATGTGCGCGGTTGGCGGAGACCGGGTCAGCGATTTCGTTCTGCCCGACGTCGAACTTCTTCCTCGGCAGCGGCTTGTTCAATCTGCCGATGGCCGAGAAGCACAAGGTCAATGTCGGTCTGGGTACTGACGTCGGTGGCGGCACCAGTTTCTCGCTGCTGCAGACGCTGAACGAAGCGTACAAAGTGATGCAGTTGCAGGGTGCGCGCCTGAGTCCGTTCAAGTCGCTCTATCTGGCGACGCTGGGCGGTGCGCGGGCGCTGCGTCTGGAAGAAAAGATCGGCAACCTGCAACCGGGTTCGGATGCCGACTTCCTGGTGCTGGATTACAACGCCACGCCGCTGCTGAGCTATCGCCTGAAACAGGCCAACAACATTGCCGAGACGTTGTTTGTGTTGATGACGCTGGGCGATGACCGCACGGTGCAGCAGACTTATGCGGCGGGTGCGTTGGTGCATCAGCGCTAAGACTTCAGGCATAAAAAAATCCCCCGGAGGTGTTCACCCCGGGGGATTTTTATTGCCTGTCAGATCGCCTTCGCGAGCAGGCTCGCTCCCACAGGGAGAATGCATTTCAAATGTGGGAGCGAGCCTGCTCGCGAATGCCGCGACTCGGTATCCGCTTAGAGCTTGGCCGCAGGGCGCCCCGGCTTCTTGGTCTGCAACAAATGCGAGAACACCGCATGCAGATCATCCGAAGCACCTTCCTCATCGAGGTTGAGTTTGCTGTCGATGTGATCCATGTGATGCATCATCAGGTCCACCGCCAGTTCACCGTTGCGCGCTTCGATCGCGTCGATCAACTGGGTGTGCTCGTCATAGGAACAATGCGAACGGTTGCCGCTTTCATACTGGGCGATGATCAGCGAAGTCTGCGAAACCAGGCTGCGCTGGAAGCTGATCAGCGGGGCGTTTTTCGCCGCTTCGGCAAGTTTCAGGTGAAACTCACCCGACAGGCGAATGCCGGCGCCACGATCACCGCGCGAGAAACTGTCGCGCTCATCGTTGACCATCTGACGCAGTTCGGCGATCTGTTCGGCGGTGGCGTGCAGCACGGCCAGTTCAGTGATCGCGCGCTCGACCAGACGGCGGGCCATGAACACCTGACGCGCTTCTTCAACGCTCGGGCTGGCGACGACGGCGCCACGGTTCGGCCGCAACAGCACGACGCCTTCATGGGCCAGACGCGACAGGGCGCGGCGAATGATAGTGCGGCTGACCCCGAAAATTTCCCCCAGCGCTTCTTCGCTCAACTTGGTGCCGGGCGCCAGACGCTGTTCGAGGATGGCCTCGAAGATATGCGCGTAGACAATATCGTCCTGGGTTCCGCTGCGGCCGGCTTTGCCTGCTCGCGGTTGTTTCTTGAGGGGTTGCAACTGTTCGTTCATGGGCACTCGAGTCGGGAGAACTGCGGCGAATAGACCGTGACTGTAATACGGCACAGTAGGTCGCTGGCAAGTATCGCGTAAAAAACAGCGCGATTGTACACAATGGATGGTGGCAACACGACTGTATGGCTGTTTGTGACCACGGCTGTATTGCAACGATCCGTTACGATTGAGTTTAGGCTTGAAATACAAAATCGCTTTCAGCTGAACCTTTGTGGCGAGGGAGCTTGCTCCCGCTCGGCTGCGCAGCAGTCGTGTATGCAGTCGATATAATCTAGCTGGCGCACTGAGGCGCATGCTTTGGGGGCCGCTTTGCAGCCCAGCGGGAGCAAGCTCCCTCGCCACAGGTGGGTGACAGACACAAATATTTCGTTGGATTCATTGCTTCTATAAAAAGGAACACCGCCGTCATGAACGACGCCACGCACACTCAACTGCGTCCCTTTTCCGACACATCGCCGTCGGCCATCGTCGCCGGTTTCATTGCGATGATGACCGGCTACACCAGTTCACTGGTGCTGATGTTCCAGGCCGGGCAAGCGGCGGGCCTGACCAGCGGGCAGATTTCCTCGTGGATCTGGGCGATTTCGATCGGCATGGCGGTGTGTTCCATCGGCCTGTCGCTGCGCTATCGCACGCCCATCACCATCGCCTGGTCGACGCCCGGCGCGGCACTGCTCATCACCAGCCTAGGCGGCGTCAGCTACGGCGAAGCCATCGGTGCCTACATTACCTGCGCCGTACTAGTGACGATCTGCGGGCTGACCGGCAGTTTCGAACGCTTGGTGAAGAAGATCCCGGCATCGCTGGCAGCGGCCTTGCTGGCGGGGATTCTGTTCAAGATCGGCAGTGAAATCTTCGTCGCCGCGCAACACCGCACCGGGCTGGTGCTGGGGATGTTTTTCACTTATCTGCTGGTAAAACGCCTGTCGCCGCGTTATGCCGTGCTTGCGGCACTGCTGATCGGCACCGCGCTGTCGGGCTTCATGGGCCTGCTGGATTTCAGTGGTTTCCATCTGGAAGTGGCGACACCGGTGTGGACCACTCCGCACTTCTCGCTGGCGGCGACCATCAGCATCGGCATTCCGCTGTTCGTGGTGGCGATGACTTCGCAGAACATGCCCGGCATCGCCGTACTGCGCGCCGATGGTTACAACGTCCCGGCTTCGCCGCTGATCACCACCACCGGCATCGCCTCGTTGTTGCTGGCGCCGTTCGGCTCCCACGGGATCAACCTCGCGGCGATCAGCGCCGCCATCTGCACCGGGCCGCACGCCCATGAAGATCGCAACAAACGCTACACCGCAGCGGTGTGGTGCGGGATTTTCTACGGAATTGCCGGGGTGTTCGGCGCCACATTGGCGGCGTTGTTTGCTGCGTTGCCGAAGGAACTGGTGCTGTCGATTGCCGCGCTGGCGCTGTTTGGCTCGATCATCAATGGCTTGAGCATTGCCATGACCGAAGTGAAGGAGCGCGAAGCGGCGCTAATTACCTTTATGGTGACGGCTTCGGGCTTGACGCTGTTTTCGATTGGTTCGGCGTTCTGGGGGATTGTCGCGGGGGTTTTGACGCTGCTGATTCTGAACTGGCGTAAAGCGCAGGCATAAAAAAACGGCGACCCTCAGGTCGCCGTTTTTTCAGTATCACTTAGCCGCGTTGATCGGCTTTTCCGGATACCAAACGTCCAGCAGCGGGCTGATTTCAGCCTTGGTCAGCTCGGAACGGTTTTTCAGCCAGGCTTCAACGGCAGCGCGCTGCTCTTCGTTGACCGAGCCACGCTTCTGCAGGCAAACCAGACCGAAGTCGTCGCCGCCAACATAACCCAGACCATTGGCTTCCATGGCTTCTTTGATGAAGGCTTCGAGGAAAGCGTCAATGGCTTCTTCGGACAAGTCTTCTTTGAAGTCCAGGTTCAGCTCGAAACCCAGCTCTTGAAATTCATCAACGCACAGTTTTTTGCGCAGACGCTGGGAACGGTTAGTCGCCATTGGAACAATCCTCTTAAGTAATAACGGCCGGCACTTTACCAGTTTAAGCGGTCGATTGCCCGCCTCTCTGGCCCCTGAAGCAGACCGCCTGTAAAAAAATAACGTATTGGCCGGCCCGGACAAGGCACAAGCTGTAACACCTTGGGGCATAATGCCGACACTTTCATGACCGCTGAGGGCTTTTTCATCCATGTCCTCGTTATTTTCCCCTCGACTGTAGGGTTTTATTTCATATGATCAAATCGTTGCGTCCTCTGCTTCTCGCCGGCCTTCTTCTGCCGCTGGCCCTGCCTGTTTCTGCTGCCACCATCAATACATCCCTGACCCCCAACGTCGAAAAAGCCCTCAAGGCGAGCAAATTACAGCCCAGCGCCCTGTCGCTGGTGATGGTGCCGCTGGACGGCCCGGGCACGCCGACCGTGTTCAACGCCGACGTGTCGGTCAACCCGGCGTCGACCATGAAACTGGTCACCACCTACGCGGCGCTGGAGATGCTCGGCCCCAACCACCAGTGGAAAACCGAGTTCTACACCGATGGCGACTTGAGCGGCGGCATTCTCAACGGCAACCTCTACCTTAAGGGTGGCGGTGATCCAAAGCTGAACATGGAAAAACTCTGGCTGCTGATGCGCGACCTGCGCGCCAACGGCGTGACCCAGATCACCGGCGATCTGGTGCTGGACCGCAACTTCTTCGTGCAACCGCAACTGCCCGAGTTCAACGATGACGGCAATGACGAGAACAAACCGTTTCTGGTCAAACCGGACGCGTTGCTGGTCAACCTCAAGGCCCTGCGTTTTGTTGCCCGCAATGACGGCGGCCGCGTACTGATCTCGGTAGAGCCGCCGATTGCCAGCATCCACATCGAAAACACCGTCAAGGCCGTCAACTCCAAGCAATGCGCCGGCGGTGTGCGCTACAACCCGGTGCCGCAGGCCGATGGCAGCGTGACCGTGACAGTTGCCGGTCAGTTGGGCGACGGTTGCAGCTCGCAGACCTACCTGTCGCTGCTCGACCACGCGACCTACACCGCTGGCGCCGTGCGGGCGATCTGGAAAGAACTGGGTGGCAGCATCCAGGGCAAGGATCGTCTCGCCTCGACGCCGAATAACGCCAAACTGCTGGCCCGCGCCTACTCGCCGGATCTGGCCGAGATCATTCGCGACATCAATAAATACAGTAACAACACCATGGCCCAGCAGTTGTTCCTGAGCCTCGGTCAGAAATTCCGTAACGACGCCGACGGTGACGACGCCAAGGCAGCCCAACGCGTGGTGCGTCAGTGGCTGGCAAGAAAAGGCATTACCGCGCCGCATCTGGTGATGGAGAATGGCTCCGGCCTGTCCCGTGCCGAACGCGTCAGCGCCCGTGAGATGGCCAGCATGCTGCAAGCCGCCTGGCACAGCCCGTACGCCGCCGAATACATTAGCTCGCTGCCGATTGCCGGCACCGACGGCACCATGCGTAAACGCCTGAAGACCACGGCCATGCGCGGCGAAGCCCACGTCAAGACCGGCACCCTGAACACCGTGCGCGCGATTGCCGGCTTCAGCCGCGACGTCAACGGCAATACCTGGGCGGTGGTGGCGATCCTCAATGACAAGGCGCCGTTTGGTGCGTCGTCGGTGCTGGATCAGGTGCTGCTGGATCTCTATAAACAGCCGAAGACAGCACAAACCGCCTCAGTCCTGTAACGCGGTTCAAGCAACCCCACAAAACCCTGTGGGAGCGAGCCTGCTCGCGAAGGCGGAGTATCAGTCAGCACATTTATTGACTGACCTGACGCCTTCGCGAGCAGGCTCGCTCCCACATTGGGTTAGCGTCGCGGTTTAGCTCATCTGCTCAACCCGATCCCGCCCGCCCTGTTTGGCCGCGTACACGCCCGAATCCGCGCGCAGCAGCAGTGAATCCGCACCCTCCCCCGGTCGCCAACTGGCGATGCCGAAACTCGCAGTGACCACGCCGACCACGTCCACCGGCGCACCGCGCAACCCTTGCCACAATTCCACCGCCAGCATGTGCGCATGCTCGCCGTCGATGTCCGGGCACAGCACCATGAATTCCTCGCCGCCCAGACGACAGAACACATCGGTACGCCGCAGACGATGGCCAATGCGCTCGCACACGGCTTGCAGCACCCGGTCGCCCACGGCATGGCCGTACTGGTCGTTGATGCGTTTGAAGTGGTCGATGTCGAGCATGATCACCGACAACTCACCGCCACCGCGCTCGACCCGGGCCATTTCCGTGGTCAGGCGCTCCTGAAAGTAGCGACGGTTATGAATTCCGGTCAGCGAATCGGTGACTGACAGCGCGCGAAGTTCTTCCTCGACGCGCTTCAGATCGGAAATATCCGAAATATAGCCATGCCAGAGCACACCGCCGCCAGGCAGCTCCTCCGGCGTCGCCTCGCCGCGCACCCAACGCAGACCGCGTTCGGGCAATTGCACGCGGTACTCCTCGCGCCACGGACTGAGATTGTCAGCCGACGCGCGGATCGAGGTGCGCACGCGGGTGATGTCCTGCGGATGAATACGGGTAAAGATCGCTTCGGCGTTGAGCAACAGCACGTCCGGCTCCAGCTCGTAGATCTCGCGGATGCCGTCGCTGGCGTAGATCACGCTGAAGCGCCCGTCGAATTCCATTTTGAACTGGTAGATGCCGCCGGGCACGTGAGCGCTGAGTTTCTTCAGCAGCACATCCCGCGCCGCCAAGGCCTCGTGGACGCGCTTGCGCTCGGTGATGTCGATGCAAATCGCCAGATGCCCGACCCACAGGCCCTGCTCATCAAGGACCGGGGTGGCGAGCATGTTCACCGGCAGATGGCTGCCATCACTGCGCACCAGCGTCCACTCGCGAGCCTCGTGACCGCCGACCTCACCGCCCTCGACCAGCATTGCGTGGCAGGTCGGAATACTCTTGCCGTAGCGCGCACTCAACTCTGCGGAGCGTGCCGTCAACTCCCGTGGCAAGTGCAGATTTTCCAGGGTCATGTGGCCAACGACATCGGCGCTGCTGTAGCCGAGCATCTGTTCGGCGCCGGGGTTGAAAGTATTGATTACCCCACGCAAATCAGTGGCGATGATCGCGACTTGAGTCGCGGCATTCAGCACCCCGCGCAATTGACCGTGGGTACCGCGCAATTCCTGCTCACGCTCGTGCAGCTCCTGCGTACGCAACTCGACCAGGCGCAAGGCGCGCTGGCGTTGGCTAACCAGCACATAGAGCAACGCACTGAGCAGCAGACTCAGCAAGCCGCCGAGAATGATCACGCTGCCGACCGACGAGTGATTGGCTTGCATGAAGGCTTCGCTGGGCGCGATATCAACCTGATAGTCGTGATCGGCCATGCGCACCAGCCGCGTCGTCGCCAGTTCACTCAGCGCTGGCTCGTTGGTGGATTCGAACAGGACCTCGTGCTGATCATTGGTCGACAAATCGAGAATGCGCACTGACAAGTAGTCATGAAACGCATCCGGCAAGCCATCGGCCAGCAACTGACGCATGCTGATCACCGCCATCACGTAACCGAACGGCTTCTGCTGGCCAGCCCGCATCACCGGTGCAACCAATAGCACCCCACGTGCGTAGGACGGCTCGATACTCACCAGATGCATCGGTTGCGACACCGCCAGACCACCAAGCTTGTCAGCGCGCTGAAGCGTGTCCCGACGCAGCGGCTGAGCCAGCAAGTCGTAGCCCAAAGGCGAGCCGAGGCGACTTTGCGTCTGGCTGAACAACACGGGAACGTATTCATCACGCATGCCGGCCAGTTGCAGCTCGCCCTGCGCATTGAGCTCACGAATGGTAAAGGTGCTCAGCCCCTCCTCGCGCACGCGTTGCTCAAAAGCGGCGCGCTCGGCAGCACTGACCCGCAGCGCAAACGAATAGGCCTGGGTGCGCAGCAATAAAGGTTGGGTGTAACCGTCGAATTCGGCGCGGGACACCGATTCGGAGTTGGCGAAGAAACGACGCAGACCGTCGAGGCGTTGCTCCTGATCCTGAAAACGTTCTTCGATGCGGCTGTAGCGTTCATTGGCCAGCAGTTGAAAACGCTGACGCAATTGTTGCTGAAACTGATTGAGGGTGGCCCAGGCGAGCAGCCCCGTGAGAATCCCGCCGGCGAGCAATACCAGCATCGCGACCAGCCAGGCCGAGACTTCTTCGCTGATAAAACCCAGGATCTTCGGGCGCACGGGGTGCAACGACATAAGGGCAACTCACCACAGCAACATTTCGGGGATACCCCCATTGGCCATGAGTGAGTTATAGCTATTAGCCATTAATTTGGCTAGCGCTGATCGGATCCAAGAGCCTTTAAAAATCAAGGCTCTGTGGATCCAACCCGAACAAGTGTCAACGAGCCGTGATTTTCCAGGCGCGGTGAATCTTGGTGTTGCGCGCGAAATCCGGATCAATGGTCTGCGCGCTGATTTCCTCGACCGCATAACGCTCGGCGAGGTTCTCTTCCAACTGGAACTTGCGGAAGTTGTTGGAGAAGTACAGCACCCCACCGGCTGCCAGACGGGCCATGGCCAGGTCGATCAACTGCACCTGATCACGCTGCACGTCGAAGATGCCTTCCATGCGCTTGGAGTTCGAAAAGGTCGGCGGATCGATGAAGATCAGGTCGTACTCGTCACGACTGCTCTCCAGCCACGCCATCACGTCGCCCTGCTCCAGACGGTTCTTGTCGGAGAAACCGTTCAGCGACAAGTTACGACGGGCCCAATCAAGGTAGGTTTTCGACAGGTCGACGCTGGTGGTGCTGCGCGCGCCGCCCTTGGCCGCGTGCACACTGGCCGTCGCGGTATAGCAGAACAGATTGAGGAAGCGTTTGCCCGCCGCCTCTTTCTGAATGCGCATGCGCATCGGACGGTGGTCGAGGAACAGACCGGTGTCGAGATAGTCGGTGAGGTTGACCAGCAGTTTCACGCCGCCCTCGCTGACTTCGTTGAACTTGCCTTGCGCGGCCTGACGCTCGTACTGCTTGGTGCCGCTCTGGCGCTCACGACGCTTGACCACCACGCGGCTCTTGTCGACGTTCAACGCCTGGGGAATGGCCGCCAGTGCGTCAAACATGCGTGCCGAGGCTTTTTCCGGGTCGATGGACTTCGGCGCGGCGTATTCCTGGACGTGCACCCAATCGTGGTACAGGTCGATCGCCATGGCGTATTCCGGCATGTCGGCATCGTAGACGCGGTAGCAATCGATGCCTTCGCGCTTGACCCACTTGCCCATAGCCTTGAGGTTCTTTTGCAGACGGTTGGCAAACATCTGCCCGCCTTCGCTCAAGCGCGGCTGCTCGATCACTGGTGCCGGGGCTGGCGTCGGTTTGATCGGGTTGCCGTTCTTGTTGAACTTGCGCTCTTGCGGCTCGTCCGGAGTCTGATCGTAAGCCGCTTGCTCACGCTCGGCCTGACGCTGCTCCGGAGTACGACGCTCGCCGGTGACGAACTGATCCGGCAGCACTTTGATCAACAGCAGCTTGCACGGCAGTGCGCCGTTCCAGAACGAATACTGTTTGTGGCTGCGGATACCCATGCGCTTGCCCAGATCCGGCGCGCCAGTGAATACCGCCGCCTCCCAGTTCAGGCAGGCCTGACGCAGGCGCTCACCAAGGTTCTGGTAGAGGTACAACAGGCTGGCTTCATCACCCAGACGCTCGCCGTACGGAGGGTTGCAGATCACCAGACCTTTCTGGTTCTGGTCCGGACGCGGCTCGAACGTTGCGACTTCACCCTGGTAGATCTTGATCCACTCGCTCAGGCCGGCACGTTCAACGTTGTTGCGGCCCGGCTGAATCAGACGAGGGTCAGCTTCGTAACCACGAATCCACAGCGGCGGCTTGGCCAGACCTGCAGCGGCGCGCTGGGAAGCCTCTTCGTGGAGTTTCTTCCACAGGGCCGGTACGTGACCGAGCCATGCGGTGAAACCCCACTGCTCGCGACGCAGGTTCGGCGCCATGTCGGCGGCAATCATGCCGGCCTCGACGAGGAACGTACCTACACCGCACATCGGGTCAGCCAGCGCGCCGCCTTCGGCAGCAATACGCGGCCAGCCGGAACGGATCAGAATCGCTGCCGCGAGGTTTTCCTTCAGCGGCGCAGCGCCCTGCTGCAAGCGATAGCCGCGCTGGTGCAGGCTGTGGCCGGAGAGGTCGAGGGAGAGAATCGCTTCGCCACGATCCAGACGCAGGTGAATGCGCAAGTCTGGATTCAGCTTGTCGATGGACGGACGATCACCCTGCGGGGTGCGCAACTTGTCGACGATGGCGTCTTTGACTTTCAAGGCGCCAAAGTGGGTGTTGTCGATGCCCGAGCCGTGGCCGCTGAATTCGACGGCCAGAGTGCCATCGCTGAGCATGTGGTCTTGCCACTCGACGTCGAGTACGCCGTGGTACAGGTCTTCGGCGTCCTTCATCGGGAAACGCTTGAGCACCAGCAACACACGGTTGGCCAGACGCGACCACAAGCACAGGCGATAAGCGGTTTCCATGGTCGCCATGCCACGCACGGCGGAGGTGTGCTCGCGGGCTTCTTCAAGGCCAAGCCCGACGGCTTCCTCGATGAGCAGGCCTTCAAGGCCTTTGGGGCAAGTGAGGAAGAGTTCGAAACGGTCGGACATGGTTTTTCCAGAGCCTTTGGCTAGTGAAACGGCAACGCATTGCCGATCCGGTTTTCAATCAGGCGCTTTTCTACAAGAACGCCCGCGTGGCACGAAGGTGTGCCATTCCATCCCCGCTGCTCGGGTTAAAAGAGCTTAGATGCAAGGACAGAGAAAAAAGTTGGTGCAACAAAAAGACTTAAATCGACCCTTCGTCGAATAGTACCTGACCCTAAACGTGGGTCATTCTCACTAAAGAATTAAGCCCATCATCCAGCGCGGGGCCGATCATACCGGGGTTTGCTGAAAAAACATTCATGAAACCCTCAGTTACTTATGGCTGTAGCACTATTTTCGTTACGTCCTTATGACAAAACGATCATTCCCTCGGTGTGACTCATTGGTTAGAACTGAACACAGGTTGACGTCGCAACGGCGTCAACACCTTGGCTCGCCACGCCGGCAGCGAGCCGCCCCACGGCAGAGTTTTTCTGCCAGACCTCGGTTGAGGTCAACGCGACACAAACAGTCAACAAGTGAGGGAAACACCCTATGAGAAGACTTAAGCGTGATCCGTTGGAAAGAGCATTTTTGCGCGGATATCAATATGGCGTTGGTG
>NZ_JBIUWQ010000079.1:20995-24595 GCF_044743525.1 Pseudomonas sp. NPDC087598
ACTCTACCGTCGGTACGCCAAGCCTGGATCAACGGCTGGCGAGAAGGACGCGGCGACAACTGGGACGGTATGACCGGCACTGCGGGAATCCACAGACTCAACGAACTTCACGCCGTCGGCTGACACAGGGCATTTATTCCGACACGACAATCTGAATTTGTAACGACTTACCATGCACGTCCTTCCCGGACGGCGGGCTGCGGCCCAGGGGCTCCTTCGAGGAGCCCTTTTTTATGCCTGTTCAGCCGCAAAATAATCCTTGTGGCGAAAGGGCTTCAGAGATTACCGGATCCTGTGGCGAGGGGATTTATCCCCGTTGGGCAGCGAAGCAGCCCCAAAACCATCCGCCTCGGTGTGTCAGGTCAATTGAAGGTTCTGACTTCACGACTGCTGCGCAGCCGAACGGGGATAAACCCCCTCGCCACAAATGCCCTCACAGTTACTTGCGCAGGGCGGCGATGGCGTCTACCGATTCGCGGATCAACGCCGGGCCTTTGTAGATGAAGCCAGAGTAGATCTGCACCAGGCTGGCACCGGCGAGGATTTTCTCGGCCGCGTGTTTGCCTTCGGTGATGCCGCCAGCCGCGATGATCGGCAAACGACCAGCCAGTTCACCCGCCAGCACCTTCACGGTATTCGTGCTCTTCTCACGCACAGGCGCACCGGACAGACCGCCCGCCTCGTCGCCATGCTCCATGCCTTCGACGCCGACCCGGCTCAGGGTCGTGTTGGTCGCGATAACAGCGTCCATGCCCGTTTCGATCAGCGCTTGTGCAACCTGCGCGGTCTCTTCGTCGGTCATGTCCGGAGCGATCTTGATCGCCAGCGGCACATGCTTGCCATGACGCAGCGCCAGTTCGGCGCGGCGCGTGGCCAGGTCCGCCAGCAACTGCTTGAGCGAATCGCCGAATTGCAGGCTGCGCAGGCCCGGGGTGTTCGGCGAGCTGACGTTGACCGTGATGTAACTGGCGTGAGCGTAGACCTTGTCCAGGCAGATCAGGTAATCGTCCACTGCGCGCTCGACCGGCGTATCGAAGTTCTTGCCGATGTTGATACCGAGCACACCCTTGTATTTTGCCGCTGCCACCCGCGCCAGCAGGTTATCCACACCGAGGTTGTTGAAGCCCATGCGATTGATGATCGCCTCGGCTTCCGGCAGGCGGAAGATCCGTGGTTTCGGGTTACCCGGCTGCGGACGCGGGGTCACGGTGCCGATTTCGACAAAACCGAAACCCAGTTGCGCGAAACCGTCGATGGCCGCGCCATTCTTGTCCAGACCCGCCGCCAGACCCACCGGATTAGGAAACTCCAGGCCCATGACGGTGACCGGCATTTTTGCCGGTGCCTTGCACAGCAAGCCGTTTAAGCCCAAACGCCCACCCGCGCCGATCAGATCCAGCGACAGATCGTGGGAGGTTTCCGGGGAAAGTTTGAACAACAGCTGACGGGCCAGGGTGTACATGGGCGGCAATGACTCGGGCGGCGAAAAGAGGCGGCGATTATAGCCGGGCATGTGCCTGCGGCGCGAGGCGCACGCGTAAATCGCCGCACTGGCATATGCCTTGCACTTTCTTCGCTATCAGCTCGCAGGCCAATGGCGGCAAACGGGCAAGGACAATGGCGTCGTCTCCGGGTTTTGCCTGCGCAAAGTCCGGGACGGCGTTTTTTTTGAGGTGGCGTTGGATGAATGAACCATCAGTGGGGCCGCTGGCCTGGGTCAACGGCAGCGACGCACCGGAAAAAAGTGCGATCAACCTTGGTTTCATGGCTTTGAGCGATTGCGCCTCGGTCGTTGTCGCCGCCACTCAGGGCTTCGCCCAGCCTTACGGTCTGACCCTGAACCTCAAGCGTCAGACATCCTGGGCCAATTTGCGCGACAAACTGGTCAACGGCGAACTGGATGCCGCCCATAGTCTGTACGGCCTGATTTACGCCGTGCATCTGGGCATTGGCGGGGTGGCGTCGACCGACATGGCGGTGTTGATGGGCCTGAATCAGAACGGCCAAAGCATCAATCTTTCGCACGGTCTGCAAAACCTCGGCGTGACCAGTCCTGAAGCGCTGGATCGGCATGTGCACCAAAGCCGCGCAAAACTTACCTTCGCGCAGACGTTTCCAACCGGCACCCATGCCATGTGGCTGTATTACTGGCTGGCGAGCCAGGGCATTCATCCGTTGCAGGATGTCGATAGCGTGGTGGTGCCGCCGCCGCAAATGGTCGCGCACCTGCAAGCCGGGCGTATCGACGGCTTTTGCGTCGGCGAACCGTGGGCCGCCAGCGCGGTGCAGCAGGATCTCGGTTTCACGTTGGCCACCAGCCAGACGATCTGGCCCGATCACCCGGAAAAAGTCCTCGGCTGCACCCGCGAATTTGTCGAGCAATACCCCAACACGGCGCGGGCGCTGGTGATGGCGATCCTCGAAGCCAGCCGCTTTATCGAAGCAAGCCCGGAAAATCGCCGCAGCACCGCGCAATTGCTCAGTGCGCCGGAATATCTGGACGCGCCGCTGTCGTGCATCGAACCGCGTTTTCTCGGTGATTACGCCGATGGTCTCGGCAATCGCTGGCAGGACCCACACGCGCTGCGCTTCCACGGCAACGGCGAAGTGAATCTGCCGTATCTGTCGGACGGCATGTGGTTCATGACCCAGTTTCGCCGCTGGGGCTTGCTGCGTGAGGACCCGGATTACCTTGCTGTCGCCCGTCAGGTTCAGCAACTGGAGGTCTACCGCGACGCCGCGACCGGTGTCGGTGTTGCGGCATGGGGCACCGATATGCGCAGCAGTCAGCTGCTCGACGGCAAAATCTGGGACGGCAGCGATCCCGCCGGTTACGCGCGCAGCTTCAAGCTGCACGCAATGAGCGACGACGCTCCCCTTCTCGCCCACCGCTGACAGGAGACGCCAACATGTTGCGCATTCTGTTGATCAATGACACGGCGAAAAAAGTCGGGCGCCTGAAAGCGGCGCTGACCGAGGCCGGTTTTGAGGTGATCGACGAGTCAGGTCTGACCATCGACTTGCCGGCGCGCGTCGAAACGGTGCGCCCGGACGTGATTCTGATCGATACCGAGTCACCGAGCCGCGATGTCATGGAGCAAGTGGTGCTGGTCAGCCGCGACCAGCCCCGGCCGATCGTGATGTTTACCGACGAACATGATCCGGGGGTGATGAGACAGGCGATCAAGTCCGGGGTCAGTGCCTATATCGTCGAAGGTATTCACGCGCAGCGCTTGCAGCCGATTCTCGATGTGGCGATGGCGCGTTTCGAGAGCGATCAGGCATTGCGGGCGCAGCTTCAGGCCCGCGACCAGCAACTGGCCGAGCGCAAGCGTATTGAGCTGGCCAAGGGGTTGTTGATGAAGATGAAGGACTGCAATGAGGAAGAGGCTTACACCTTGATGCGGCGCCAGGCGATGAGTCGGCAGCAGAAGCTGATTCAGGTGGCGGAGCAGATTATTGCGATGAGTGAGTTGTTGGGCTGAAAAGTTCTGGTCGCTTGAGAAGCCCCTCACCCTAGCCCTCTCCCTGTATGTACCGGACACATGGTGGACAGGTGTTCGGACACATGGTGGACACTTTTTAATAGACACATTGCTC
>NZ_JBIUWQ010000080.1:0-22913 GCF_044743525.1 Pseudomonas sp. NPDC087598
ATCCGTTGCTGCGGGTGATGTTTCTGGCGGTTTCGCTCTTACAGCGAGTCACCTTTTCCAGACGCCGAAAAGGTAACCCAAAAGGCTTGGCCCCGACGTACGGCACTTCGCTTGGGCTCAGTGTTCCCTCGCTACGATGTCCATCCGGGGGCATCGCCTACGGTTGGCTTCGCTGCACCTCCTCTCGATGTGTTTGGCTTCGCCAAACGGCGCTGCGCGCCTACCCCCCCGGATGAACACCTCCGCTCGGCCTGCCGAAGGGGCTGAAGGGCAAAAGCAAAGCAAGAGCCAAAGCAGATCAAAAGATCGCAGCCTTCGGCAGCTCCTACAGGGAATGAGTGCAGCGGCCAGAGCTTGGTCGGCTGTCAGGCCGCCATCGCTGGCAAGCCAGCTCCCACAGGGGTCGAGTACAACCGGCAGAAACAGGTCGGATGTCAGGCCGTCATCGCGAGCAGGCTCACTCCTACAATGGGATCGTATGCAGTCTGCTAGAGATTGGTCGGCTGCCAGGCCGCCATCACTGCCACAAAAAAAACGAGTCCCTCCCCCAAAAACGCGGCGAATGCCGCCCCACTCAACACAATGAGCGTTAGCTCGAGTACCGCTCTTGATCTTGATCTCGGAGCCCGTCGGAAGGCTGAGTGGAGGGATTGATCCGGGGGTGGGAGCGCAGCGACCGTTTGGCGCAGCCAAATGCATCGAGAGGAGGTGCAGCGAAGCAAACCGTAGGCGATGCGCCCGGATCGATCCCGCAGCGAAGGAACCCGAGCCACAGCGAGGGCCGTACGTCAGGGTAAAGCCTTTTGGGTTACCTTTTCGGCGTTTGGAAAAGGTGACCCGCCGTAAGGGCGGAACCCTAAGAGGCCATAACCGCAGCAACGGATATACCCTCAAAACCAAAACCCGCCCACAAAAAAGCCCCTCAAAACGAGGGGCCCCTTTGCACAGCCAACCCCAGAATCAAGTCATCTGAATGATGGTCTGCATGATGGTGCTCTGAGTGGAAATGGTCTTGGCGTTCGCCTGATAGTTACTCTGGCCCTTGATCAGGTCCACCAGCTCGTTGGTCAGGTTAACGTTGGACTCTTCCAGCGAGTTGGACTGGATGGAACCCAGAGTGCCGGTTTCCGGAGCGTCATAACCCGGAATACCCGAAGCGAATGTTTCCTTCCAACTGGTGCCGCCGATCGCTTGCAGGCCTTGTTCGTTGGTGAAGCTGGCCAGCGCAACCTGGCCGATGGCCTTGTTCTGGTTGTTGCTGAAGTTGGCGAACAGCGTACCGGTGCCGTCGATGGTCAGGTTGGTGATCTGGCCTGTGGCGTAACCATCCTGAGTCGGAATCGTGCGCGAAGTGTCGGCGTTGTATTGAGTGGTCTTGGCCATGGAAATGGTCACACCAGCAGTGTTGGCCGCTGCGCCGTTAGGCGTAAAGACGCCGTTGGTCACGGTGCCCGGTTTCCAGGTCGTCAGCTTCAAGTCGCTGCTGATGAAAGGCTTGGTAGCATCCGCCGGGTTCGGTGTGCTGACCTGAGTCAAATTGCCAGAGCTGTCGAACGTCAGCGTCGAAGCAACCGGAGGCGTAAGCGGATCGTTCGGATTGCTACCGGTAGCATCCGGGTTACGACCGTCAACCAGGGTGTAGACCTTCCAGGTGTTTTCGCCGGTCTTCACCATGTACTGATCCATGACGTGGGAGTTACCCTGCGTGTCATAGATCGGCGTGCTGAACGACTTGGTGTAAGTCTCGAGTTTGGTCGGATCGAACTTGACCGCGTTGGTGCCAGTATCAACGATCACTTTTTCCGACGAGTTCAGGTTGATGCTCGACGTTACCGTCGAAGTCGATTTCGGCGCCAGGTTCGAGGTGTCGAGCTTCAGGTCGGTCAATACACCATTGATGATCTTGCCGTTGGCATCCACACCGTAGCCTTGCAGGCGCGAGGTGTAATCGGTGTTGGTGATGAAGCCCTTATCGTCAACCTTGAACGTACCGGCACGGGTGTAAGAGATCGAGCCGTTGTTGCTCATGGTGAAAAAGCCCGAACCGTTGATACCCATGTCCAACACGTTGCCGGTATTGCTGATGTCACCCTGGGTGAACTGTTGGGAAACGTTGGCCAGGCGCACGCCGTTGCCGATCACTTTGCTGCCGGTACCCAGACGAGTTGCCGAGTACACGTCTTCGAATTCTGCGCGGGACGATTTGAAACCGGCGGTTGCGACGTTGGCGATGTTGTTGCCGGTCACGTCCAGTTGTTTGTTGGCTGCATAGAGACCGCTAAGGCCGATATTGAAAGACATATTCCACTCCTTTGTGCCGGTTAGTCGGCTCTATATACCAATGGTTTGTACTTTGGACAGGGCAACGGAGCCCTTGCCGGACAGATTGAGCATCAGCTCGCCGCCGGTCTGGCTGATCGTCACGCTGTTGACGGTGGCTGGCAGGTAAGTCGCCAGGTCCGTCGCGGTGCCGTTGATCGGTGCGTTGGCTTTGAAGGTGTATGTGCCAACAGGCACGACGGTGCCGGCAGTGTCTTTGCCATCCCAAGTGAAGCTGGCGGCGCCCGCAGCGCGGCTACCCAAGTCGATAGTGCGAACAGTCTTGCCGTCCTTGTCGGTGATGGTCACGGTGCCACCAGCGATGGACGAAGGCACGGTGACCGAACCGGTCAGGCCTTTGGTCGGGTCATCGAGCTGTGCAGTATTGGTCTGCACGATCACGTTGCGACCGACCAGCGACGAAGCTTGCAGCGCTTGCGAGGAGTTGTAGTTGCCAGCAAGGCCACTCACGGTGGAGTTCAGCGTGGTAATGCCTTCCAGGCTACTGAACTGTGCCAACTGGGCAACGAATGCACTGTTGTCCTGCGGATCAAGCGGGTTCTGGTTTTTCAGCTGGGTAACCAGCAGTTGCAGGAACGCGTCCTTGCCCAGCGCCTGGCCACCGGTAGAGCTGTTAGTGGCCGAAGCAATGCCATCGGCTGTCGAACTGGTCTTTTTAGACGAGTTGGCCAACAGATCCTTGGTGCTTATGGTGTTGCTGACATCGGAAACACTCATGGCAATCGCCCCTTATCACTGACCGAGGGTCAGTACCTTCTGCATCATGGTTTTCGCGGTGTTCATCATTTCGGCGTTGGTCTGGAACGAACGGCTCGCGGAAATCATGTCAGCCATCTCTTCCACCACGTTGACGTTCGGGTAGTAGACGTAACCTTTGGCGTCGGCCGCCGGATGGTTCGGCTCGTAACGCGCTTCGAGGTTGCTCTGGTCTTCGACCACACCAAGCACCTGCACGCCTTGACCGGCGGCATCCTGGCTCTGGAACAGCGAGTTGCTGCCGCTGTTCTGACCGCCCTGGAACATGGTGGCGAACACCGGGTGACGGGCGCGGTAGGTCTGGTCGATGCTCGACGAGACGGTTTCAGCGTTGGCGATGTTCGACGCCACGGTGTTCAGACGCGTGGTTTGTGCGCTCATGCCGCTGCCGGCAATGTTGAAAACGCTGGACAGGGACATGAATTACTCTCCGCGCAGGGCTGAAACCAGCCCTTTGAATTTGCTGTTGAGCAGGGTGAAGCTGGCCTGGAAACCGACGGCGTTTTCCGCGTAATTCGATTGCTCAAGCTGAGCGTCCACGGTGTTCTGGTCGATCGACGGTTGCATCGGCGTGCGATACAGCAGCGATTCGTCGCCATTGCCCAGACCTTCTGCCTCGATGTGACGGCTGTTGGTCATGTTCAGAGCGATGGTGCCGTTGGCGTTCTTCTGGGTCTGTGCTTCAAGCACTTTGGAGAAGTCCAGATCCCGAGCCTTGTAGTTCGGGGTATCGGCGTTGGCGATGTTGTTCGCCAGGACTTCGGCACGCTGGGCGCGGAAGCCAAGAGCCTTTTCGTGAATGCCGAGCGCTTTATCGAAGCTGATGCTCATGTCGGGAACCTTCGGGTGACCGGTTTTTCGTAACTGAGCTTTAGCAAGCGCCGTGCCAATGCGAGAAACGCCCGAAAACCGGGGCTTTGCGCGGTGTCGGCAAAGCGGCAATGCCAGAAAAGCGGCAACCGGTTTCCGCCGGATGCCGCTTTTCTGCCGCTTGCCATCTCTCTATCAGCTAACACTGAACTCTGTGGGAGCGAGCCTGCTCGCGAAGGCGGCGTGTCAGTCACCAATCATGCTGAATGAGAAACCGCTTTCGCGAGCAGGCTCGCTCCCACAGGGTTTGTGGTGGATTCGGGCCTAACACCTGGCATAAAAAAACGGCAGGCCTTTGCGGGCCTGCCGTTTTTTGTGTTGCCGATGCAATCATTTCGCCTGGTAAATGATCCCCGGGCTGCACTGGACCATCTGATAATGATCCGGCAAACCGTTCAACGCTTCGGAAGCGCCAAGGAACAGATAACCGCCCGGCTTCAACGTACTATGAATGCGCAACAGGATGTCCTTCTTCACCTCGGCGGAGAAGTAGATCAGCACGTTGCGGCAGAACACGATGTCGAACTTGCCCAGCGCTGCATAGCTGTCGAGCAAGTTGAACGAGCGGAACTCCACACGGTTCTTGATCGGCGCCTTGATTACCCAGCGCCCCGGCCCTTTCGGGTCGAAGTATCGCTGCAGACGCTCGGCGGACAAACCGCGACCGATCGCCAGGCTGTCGTACTCGCCAGTCTTGCAGTTGTTCAGCATAAGGCCGGACAAATCAGTGGCAACGATCTGCACGCCCATCTTCAACTGACCGAGGTTGACGCGTTCGAACTCGTCGATCGACATCGACAGCGAATACGGTTCCTGACCCGACGAGCACGCCGCCGACCAGATCCGCAGACGCTGGTTGGGACTGGCCTTGATCGCCTCGGGCAGTACCTTGTTCTTCAAGACTTCAAACGGATAGGTGTCACGAAACCACAGGGTTTCGTTGGTCGTCATGGCATCGACCACCTGCTCGCGCAAACCGCTGCGCGGCTGGGTCTGGATGCGCTGTACCAGCTCACCCAGGGATTTGATGCCTTGCTGCTCCATCAGTTTGTTGAGACGGCTCGAGACCAGGTACTGCTTGTTTTCACCGAGCAAAATGCCACAGGCTTTTTCCAGGAAGACCCGGAACTGTTCGAAATCCAAATTACCCGTAGACAATGATGCCGCCTCTTAAATCGTGTTGACCGCCAGGGGCAAAAGGCCCCTAGCTGATATCTGCTGCTTTGATCCGGTCGACTACCCGGGATGCCAGGTCATCAGGGCGGAATTTGGCCAAAAAGTCATCGGCACCGACTTTCTTGACCATCGCCTGATTGAATACCCCGGACAACGAAGTATGCAGGATGATATGAAGCTTTTGCATGCGCGCGTCGCCGCGGATCTCCGCCGTCAGGGTGTACCCGTCCATCTCCGGCATCTCGATGTCGGAGATCATCATCAGGAACTCTTCTTCCGGCTTCTTGCCCTCGTCGACCAGCTTGCGCAGGTAATCCAGCGCCTGCTTGCCGTCGTTCAGCGCCACCACTTCAACGCCGATCGTCTGCAGGCAACGCGTGACCTGCTTGCGCGCCACCGACGAGTCATCGACCGTCAGCACCCGCAGCGACAACGCCTTGGTCTGGGTCTCGACATCGACCACGCCGACCGAAATCGCTTCCGGCGTCGGTGCGACTTCCGCCAGCACTTTCTCGACGTCGATGATTTCGACTAACTGATTGTCCACCCGAGTCACAGCGGTCAGGTAATGATCGCGACCGGTACCCTTGGGTGGTGGATGAATCTCTTCCCAGTTCATGTTGACGATGCGCTCCACCGAGCGGACCAGGAAACCCTGGGTCTTGGTGTTGTACTCCGTGATGATCACGAACGGGTTTTTCTTGTCTTTCAACGCACCCGAGCCGGTAGCCATTGCCAGATCAAGGATCGGAATGGTCGCCCCCCGGATATTCGCCACCCCGCACACGACAGGACTGGACTTGGGCATCAACGTCAGCGACGGGCATTGCAGCACTTCCCGCACCTTGAACACGTTGATTCCGTAGAGCTGCTGACCGTCGAGACGGAACAACAACAGCTCCAGGCGATTCTGCCCCACCAGTTGCGTGCGCTGGTTCACCGAATCCATTACACCAGCCATGCCCAGACTCCTACACCAACGCCACGGGTTGTTGCGACGCACATTCCTTGCTAAACGGCACGGCGCTTGCTTTTTAACTCGTATGAACGCTCAAACGACATTTTTCCGACGCCTGACATCTCCCCTTCGCAGAGGGCTTTGCGCGGTGTCCGCCGTTTGCTTCTTTTTCGCTGGCAGCCCTGCCATTGCTGATGCGGTTACCTTGCCTGACATGCTTATCGGCGTCACTCAGGGCTTTCTTGAGTTCACCGTAGAAGACTATCTGGCTACCAGTCAAACGGAAGGCCGCTACGAAATCGAAGTCAACCAGCTCGATCCCCGTATGCGCATGCCTATGTGCGACAAGGAATTGACAGCCTCGCTGGAGAGTCCGGCACGTCCGCTGGGCCGGGTAACCGTCAAGGTTCGCTGTGAAGGCAACTCGCCGTGGACCGTGTTCGTGCCCGCTCAAGTCCGCCTGTTTCGCGAGATTGTGACCACCACCCGACCACTCAAACGCGCCGGGATTATCGAGCCGCAGGATGTGACCTTGCGTGAACGCGACATCAGCGTGATCAATCAAGGTTTCCTGACGTCGGTAGACGAAGCGATCGGGCAAAAATTAACCCGACCAACGGTCGCGGATCAGGTCATTACTCTGGTCCACCTTGAGCAGGCCGAAGTCGTGCGCAAGGGCGATCAAGTGGTCATCACCGCCCGCAGCGGCACACTTGCCGTGCGCATGCCCGGCGAAGCGCTGGCCAATGGCGGTTTGAAAGAACAGATCCGGGTGAAAAACCTCAACTCCCAACGCGTCATCAAGGCGCAAGTCACCGCGCCGGGCCAGGTGGAAGTGGCCATGTAAAACACTCATGAGAAAACTGGCGCGGACCCCGTCGCTTCCCTAAACTGTGCCGCAGCAGGACACGCGCCGGCGCATGCAGACTCATTGGCAAATGAGCCTAAAGTTTTCCAGGGGATGGCCGAAAACATGGCAAGCGTCCAAATTCCCAGAGGTTTTTTATCATGGTCATCGATTTCAGCCGTTTGAACAGCTCCTCGTCACTTACGGGCAGTACACGTACCAGCAACGCCAAGGAAACCGCCGAAACCGGCACCTCCGCGCCGCTGAATACCCCGGCCGAAACGGCCAGTACCGCAAAAAGCGGGGAATCGGTACACCTCAGCAATGAGGCTCAACAGTTGCAGAAGGTCACTGACAAGCTGCGCGATCAACCTGCTGTCGACAAAGCCCGTGTGGCCGAGTTGAAAGCCGCGATTGCCGATGGCAGCTATAAAGTCGACAGCAACCGTGTAGCCAGCAAACTGCTCAACTTCGAAGCCCAGCGCTAGGCTTTTGCCGGCGCCAGGCTTTTGGACGCTTAAAACCCAAGGCCAGCCATGCACGACACTAACTTACTGCAACTGATCAACGACGACTTTGCTCCAGCTCAAGATTTGCTGGAGTTACTGCAAACCGAGGCCCTCGCCTTGCACGGTCGTGACATGCCACTGTTGGAAGAAATTCTGGCGCGCAAACAGGCATTGATCATTCTGCTTGAACAGCATGGCCGCAAACGCAGCGAAATCCTCGCCAGCCTTGGCCTGTCGACAGATCGTCAAGGCCTCGAGCAACTGGCCGGCCAGTCGAGCATTGGCACGCAGTTGCTGACGCAAGGCGACGCGTTGACCGATCTGATCGCTCAGTGCCAGGCCGCCAACGTCAAGAATGGCCAGTCGATTCAGATCCAGCAGGCCACCACGGTCAATCAGCTGAAAATCCTCACCGGCGGCGAACCGCCAGCGCTGTATGACGCCAGCGGCACTTTCGCCAAACCTGCCAAGCCGCGTACGCTCAGCCAGGCGTGAGCCATTCGATGGCCCTGCACTATCAACACGTGAAACATGCTGGCAAAATGCTGGCTAGCCATCGTCAAATTTTGTCTGGAGATTGAGAAAACGTGCCAAACGCCCTAAGCGCGGATGATGCTCCGCAGCCACCAAAGGTGCTCACCACGCCACTGGAAATCTCCAGCAACCTGCGCCAACTGCAAGACAGCCACGACCCGCTGATCATCACGTTCCACGAACGCAGCCAGCGCTTCCAGAGCTACCTGATCAAAGTCGACCGCGACAGCGCTTCGATTGCCCTCGACGAGATGATTCCGCGCGACGGCGAACGCTTCCTGCTTGCCGGCGAACCGTTCCGGGTCGAAGGTTTCCATGAAGGCGTACGCATTGCCTGGGAATGCACCGGCACGCTGAACATCGAAGAATCCGACGGCGACCGCTTTTATACCGGCGAGTTACCCACCGAGGTGGTTTACCACCAGCGCCGCAACGCCTTCCGCGCCGCATTGAAACTGACCGATCTGGTCAGCGTCGAACTGGGCGGCGAGAAGCTCAAGGCGCCGATCAACGGCAAGCTGCTGGATATTTCCGCCACCGGCTGCAAGTTGCGTTTCGAAGGCGACATCACTGATCGCCTGCAACTGGGTCAGGTCTACGACCGCATGATTGCCCCGCCGCTGTTCGGCAACCAGCCGACTTCGGTCGAACTGCGTTATCTGCACTTCGAAGAAAAACTCAACATCACCTTCGCCGGTCTGCGCTTCCACAACATCAGTGGCCAGGCTGCACGCAACGTTGAGCGTTTTGTTTATCAGTTGCAGCGTGAAGCTCGGCGCTTCGATAAAGACGATCTCTGAGTCGAACGCAAAAAAGAAAGGGCAGTCCTTGGCGGGACTGCCCTTTTTTATTTCCAACCCGAACAGTAGCTTCTGTAATGGATACCTGTGGCGAGGGGATTCATCCCCGATAGGGCGCGAAGCGCCCTCAAAACCATTCAATGCGGTGTATCAGTAAAATCCGGTAGTCCGGGCTGGGGCCACTTCGTGTCCCATCGGGGATGAATCCCCTCGCCACAGGGGAACTCCATCGGCGCCTGTCAAGGTCTGGCGCCACTGATATCCGGCGTCGGTTTGTCGCTGCCGTCATCCGGCCCCGCTTCTACCGCAGGCTCAGGCTGCACGTCTGGTTCCGCATCAGGTTGCGGCTCCGACTCTGGCGTCACCGGATTCTGCATCTGCTCCTGCACCACCTGCTCATCAACGCGCGGGTCCAGCGCAGCCACCAGCGGCGAACTCGACATACTGTCCGGCATCGCGACGTGGTGCAGCGGCGCATCATCGACCTGATGCAGATTGGTCACCGCTTTCGGGCGAATCCGCCACACCAGCACCAGCGCAAAGAAGCTGAAGAACGCGTACAGGCTCTGGCTGCCGAGAAACTTCATCAGCACACCCGCCAGTAGCGGTCCGACACTGGCACCGACCCCGTACGTCACCAGCAGCATCGCCGTCAGCGACACCCGGCGATCTCCTTCGACGTGGTCGTTGGAAAACGCCACGGCCAGCGGATACAGGCAGAACTGCACCAGCGAACAAAGGAAACCGACCACAAACAGCACCTCCAGCGGCACCTGCGGCATGATCGCCAGCGGCAACGCGGCCACCGCCAGAAACCCGGCAAAGCAGCGGATCAGCAGCGCGCGGTCGTAACGGTCAGACAACCAGCCCAGCGGCCACTGCACCAGCAATCCGGCAAAAATACAGCTACCCATGAACAGACCGACCTGCTCGGTCGACAATCCCTGCTGCGAGGCATACAACGGCGCCAGACCATAAAACGAACCAATGATCAAACCGGCGCCGAGCACCGTGCTCAACGATTGCGGCACGCGTTTGATGAAGAAGCGCGGCTCCATCGGCGCAGGATGCAGCGGTGCCGGGTGAATCCGGCGGGTCAGCGTTACCGGCACCAGACACAACGCAAAACACAGTGCGACCAGCATCAGCAGTTCCAGCCCGAGACCCGGATGCATGACCAGAATCAGTTGCCCCAAGACCAGCCCCAGATACGAGGCGATCATGTAGCCACTGAACACCAGACCACGCTGGTTGGCGTCGGCCTGCTCATTGAGCCAGCTCTCGATCACCATGTATTGGCACATCATGCCCAGACCGACAATGGTCCGCAGCACCAGCCACGCCGGCAGCCAATCCACCAGGCCATGGCCAAGCACCGCCGCGCCGACGATCCCGGCACACGCCGAATAGGCGCGGATATGCCCGACCCGCGCAATCAACCGGTGGCCGATCTTGCCGCCCAGCACCAGGCCAAAATAGTTGGCCGCCATCAACGCACCGACCCACAGTCCGTCGACATGGTCAGCGGCAAGGCGCAACGCCAGATAAGTGGATAGAAGGCCCGAGCCGATCAACATCATCAGCGAGGCGAAATACAGCGCTCGAAAGGATTTCCAGATTTGGCGCATCGGCGTTCCGAGCGGCTCCTTGCAGTAAATATCGGGCTACCAGAACGATAGCCCGATGGCGACGTTACGTCAGGCCTGGGCTGCTAGAACACGCCGTTCCCAGGGAGTGATTTCATCAAAAAAGCTGGTCAACTCCATGGTCTTCGAAGCGATGTAGCCTTCGATGAACTCCTGACCGAACAGTTCCCTCGCCAATTGGCTACGTTTCAGACGTTCGAGCGCGGCATGCAAGGTACACGGCAGCGCAAGATTGTCCGGCACCTCGAACTCGCCCTGAATCGCTTCGCTCGGTTCCAGTTCATGCTCGATGCCATGCAAACCGGCGGCCAGACTGGCGGCGATGGCCAGATACGGATTGGCGTCGGCACCCGGCAAACGGTTTTCGACCCGACGGGCAACCGGCGAACTGGCTGGAATGCGCAATCCTGCCGCACGGTTATCGTGGGACCAGCAGGCATTGTTCGGCGATGCATACGGATGGCACAGGCGCTGGTAGGAGTTCACATTCGGTGCAAACAACGCGGTGAAATCGGCCATGCCCGCCTGCTGCCCGCCGATGAAGTGACGGAACATCGCCGTCGGCTCGCCACGCTCATCGCTGAAGACGTTCTTGCCAGTCGCGATGTCGACGAGACTTTGGTGAATGTGCATCGAACTGCCCGGCGTGTGCGCCAGCGGCTTGGCCATGCACACCACGGTCAGGCCATGTTTGAGCGCGACTTCTTTAAGCAGGTGCTTGAACAGGAAAGTCTGGTCGGCCAGCAACAGTGGATCACCGTGCAACAGGTTGATCTCGAACTGGCTGACGCCCATCTCATGCATGAAGGTATCGCGCGGCAGGCCGAGCGCCGCCATGCATTTATAGACTTCGTTGAAGAACGGCCGCAGACCGTTGTTGGAACTGACGCTGAAGGCCGACTGGCCATCCTCGCGACGGCCGTCGAGACCGACTGGCGGACGGAACGGTTGCGTCGGATCGGTGTTCGGCGCGAAGACAAAGAATTCCAGCTCGGTCGCCACCACCGGCGCCAGACCGCGCGCAGCGTAACGGGCGATGACTTTCTTCAGTTGGCCACGGGTCGACAGATTGGAGCTTTCGCCGGTCAACTCATCGGCGTCGCAAATGGCCAGGGCACGCGGGTCGTCACTCCAGGGCAAACGATGGATCTGGGTCGGTTCGGCAATCAGAGCGAGATCGCCGTCATCGCTGCCGTAAAACCGCGCCGCCGGATAACCGCCCATGATGCATTGCAGCAACACACCCCGCGCCAACTGCAAACGCCGCCCTTCGAGGAAACCCTCGGCGGTCATCACCTTGCCCCGTGGTACGCCATTCAAATCCGGCGTGACACATTCAATCTCATCAATGCCCGTCAATCGCTGCGCGAGTGAACGCTGGCCATCGGTTGTCATGACGCAATCCTTGTTATTGTGCGAGCCGCGAACGGCGACCCGTACAAAATAGGCTCCGGCTGTTCGGAATATCAAGCAGCGTCAAACAAAATCCCGCGTCACGGTAAATAAAGGCTAAACACCCCGCCGCCCAACGGGCCGCCATTACTGATTTCGGTGTGACCTTCGACGCCGTTGCGCTGATGCAGCGCGGCGATGCGGTTGGCGAAATACAAACCCAGGCCAGTGCTGCCGCTGCTGTGATTGATGCCCTGCACGTAATCGGCCTGACGCTCGAGCATCTCGGGCGGATAACCGTCGCCGTCGTCGTTGATGCTCAGCACCAGTTGCCCGGCCTCGTCACTGACAGTGATCAGCAATGATTCGCGGGCATAACGAATGGCGTTATTGATGCAGTTACCCAGCACCGAGGCGATCAGCTCGCGATCGAAGAAGCCCAGCGGGCTCAGCGGATCAACTTCATAGGTGGCGATGATCCCGCGACTGGCGAACACCTCTTGATGCGCCGCCAGTTGCGCTTCGATGAAGTCATCCAGTTCGTGATACGCCGGCTGCAACGGCATCTGGTTGACGCCGAGCTTATACAGCCCGAGCAACTGCACCAGCATGCCGTTGAGGTGAGCGAACTCGAAGTCGATCACGCCCTGCTCCGCACCATTGCGCTGCCCCTCGGGCAAACGCGCCAGCCATTGGCTGTGGGCCTGCATCAGCATGGCCAGGGAGTTCTTCATGTCGTGGACGGTGGAGGCGATCACCGTGGAAAAATCCAGAGCCTGCTCGTCGTGATTCATTCGCCAAACGCCTTGCTTTTCAGCTTCTGATAACGCGCATGACGCGCGTCGGTGTCGGGCATCAGGCCGACCATTTTCAGGCAGGCCCGACATTCTTCCAGCTCCGCCGACGGCACACTGGTGTCGGTGCCGTGCAGCAGCGACTGGGCCATGTTCAGCGCGATACTGATGTTCTTCGGTTGCATCTTCAGCGCCTTGCGGAACACCTCGCGGGCCTCCACCAGGTTGCCGGTCTTGTACACACGCACGCCTTGACGGTTGAGGTCGGCGGCGGCGTTGCTGGAACTGAGAATAGTCGGATCATCGGTGAGCTTGGCGATGTCTTTCATCACCGCCGGATCGTCGCCGTAGATTTCCGCGCAGCTCTTGAGCATCGAAGTGCCCGCCTCGGCCTGACCGAGCATCTGCAATTGCTTGGCAACCAACAACGCCGCTTCCGGGCTCATGAACTGCTCCATGCCGTCGAGACGCATCAGCGCCTGTTCAGTGAGCTTGTCGGCGGTTTCGGCATCATTGAGCAACAGGCTGGTGGCCTTCATCAGGCGCGCACGAATTTGCAGGCCCGGGTCTGTCGGGTTTTCTTTCGCTACAGCGCTCAGCGTCGTGTTGATCTCCAGCCGCGTGCGCGTATCGAGACCGCGCTCGCTGCCCTTGCTGATCAGCGCATGGGCCAGGCCGAGGTTGCTTTCCGGGTCCTTGAACCGCGACTGCGCGCCCTGTGCCACCGCTTGTCGATAAGCCCGCGAGGCGGTGTCGAAATCCTCGTTGGCCATCGCCAGTTTGCCCAGCAACGCCTGCCGACGCACCGCCAATGGCGACAGGCGAATGGCTTCTTCCAGCACTCGCTGCGCGCCCTTGGTATCGCCCTCGGAAACCAGCACGTCGGCCATGCCGTCATACAGTGCCGGCATCATCGGGAACACCTTCAGGGCTTTTTCATAGACGCCTTTGGCCTGCGCCACTTGCCCGCGTTTGAACAGCAGCTTGCCCAATCCGGCAAACGCCCATGGCAACGGCCGGTCAGCGATGATGCTGTCGTAGAGGCGTTCCAGCGCTTCGTTTTGATTCATGTCGCGCAGGGCATCGGCGCGATAGCGCAGGCACAGCGGCGAATAGCGGATGTCCTGTTTGCACAGGGCGATACAGGCGTTAAGCACCTCGACCGGTTTGCCACGGTCGAGCGCTTGCAGAATCGGTTTGAGCAACGTCTTGCGCTGCTCCAGACGCTCCAGGCGCTGAGCCAGGCCCGAGCGGTTGAACGGTTTGGTCAGGTAGGCATCCGGCTCGTGTTCCAGCGCGCTCAATACCATCGCCTGACTGGTTTCGGCGGTGACCATGACGAACACCGCTTCATGGCTGATGAGCTTTTCCAGCATCAGGTCTTCAAGCACCTGCTGGCCGTTCTTCTTGCCGTCGCCGAGGTGGAAATCCTGCAGGATGAAATCGTAGGACTTCTGCGCACACATCTTCAGCGCCTGCTCGCCGGTGTCGGCGGTGTCCACGTCCTTGACCCCAAGTTCACGCAGCATCGAGCGCACGGAACTGCGGAAATCCGAGAAATCATCGACGATCAGAAAACTCTTTTGGTGATACGACAGCATCGAGGATTTCCAGGCAATTGAAGTAGATGAACCGAGGCAACTTTCAGGCGCGCAGATGATAGCTGGAGGCCAAATGCTATCAAGCGATTTCATGCGCGGCCGATGAGATTGCAAGAGCCGTTCGGGTTATCGGCCAGAAGTGCCGTTCCCTGAAGCGCACGCTTCAAGATTCCTTGCGCAACGATTACCCTGCGCGCCTGGCAACTCCCCACTACAAGGCTGACCTCGTGTACCTCAAAGGACGCTACATCGTGTCCGCCTTTGCGCTGCTGTTTATCCAGCACGCCACGGCGACCGGAATGGACTGCACAAAAGCGGCGAACACCGTTGAAAAGACTATTTGTGCCAATACGGGTCTGTATGAACTGGATACGCAGATGGGGGCGGTTTATCGAGATTTGATGAAGGCTTCCGTCGAGACTCGACCGCAACTGAAGGGCACGCAAAGACTTTGGCTGAAAGCGCGCAATGAGTGTGTCGATGATGTTTCGTGCCTGGATCAACGCTATCGCGAACAGTTGAAACTGTTGCAGGGGCAATGGGCAGATACCGTCGCCCACCAGCCGACCGGCGTCGATAAAGAGGTACTGGATGATTTGCAAAAGCGTGTTCAGACGGCCAGTCAGAGTGACCCGGAATTTGCGCTGGAACGGACACTCGCTTCACTGGCGTTGAAAAGCGCCGAAACTTCGTTTTCCGCAGAGCCCGACGCCGATCAATTCTCTGATAAGACGCACTTCCCGAAGACCCTTCCCAAAGGCGTTTCCCGTAACGAGTGGGCGGCTTTGCAGGCCACTGATTTCGAGGCTGACACCGCACTGGGTTCAACCTCGTTTACCTTGCTGGATCTCGACAATGACGGGCAACGTGACCTGATCGTTCAGACCTACACCGGCGGCACCGGCCTGTTCACCTTCGTCGAAATCTTCCACCGCGACGGCGACCGGTTCACCCGCAGAACCCCGGCGTCTGATGGCGAATCCATTGGCGGCTCCCTCTACTCCATCAACGAGCGTGGCTCCAACCAGTCCGTGAACTGGATCGCCATTCACGGCAAAGTCTATGCCGCCTATCGCGACAGTAGCTACGGTATCGATGATGTCTACCTGCTCAGTCCTTGGCAGGCGAACCATCTGGTGCCCAAGCTGACGGTTCATTATCGCTATCAACTCAGCATCCCTCGCACTCAACCTGATGATGAGCACAAAACCACTTATAAGTTGAAGCCGGACCTGCACCGGGCACTCTCCCAAGGCTTGGCTACAGTTGGGCAAGAAACCTCCGACACCGGGCAAGAGCGAAAGCCCCTTTGCCCCATTCCCGCGTCAGCCACCGACAGCGAGGAGTATTACGGCTACGGCGCGGGTTATTACGCCATCGAGCAGGTTGCGGACTTCCCGGTAACCATCGGCAGCGAATGTTTTATTGCACGAATGAACAACTGGTTCGGCACCTACAGCGCAAAGGATGGCCTGTATGCGCAAGTGACTCTGCGCAAGCCAGGCGCGATAGACCAGGAGCGCGACTACAAGGTCAATGGTCGTCGACGCATGACCGAGATCAGCACGTCGATCAGCAAACCTGGAGGTGGCGCCGAGGAATAGTACCGACGCCCGCCCATGAAAAAGCCCCGCCAGATGACTCTGTGCGGGGCTTTTTTGCATCTGAACATCAGCGAGTTTTTTCAATCACGCCAGTCATGTATTGATGCAAATCGCGAAAATCCTGAACCGTCCAGACGTGCGGCGGAACTCTCACACCGTTCTCGCGCAATGTTCTGGGAATCAAGTCGCCGTTTGGGCGAAGTATGACGGATGACACGATAACGCCCGGGTAATCCTTCAGGCGTTGTTTGAAAGCGGAGGTTGTCAGATCGGGCGTCGGAGGATTGCTTTTGGTCGCCAAGGGGCCTGATGCCTTGAGATCACCCCCGTGGCACATGGCGCACCGTTGTGAATAGAGGTTTTTGCCGCTGACGTTATCCGCAACGGAAAGGGATGGTTGAATGAGCGATAAAAACCCTAGCGAAGCGATGAGTAATACTTTCAGGCCTTCCATTGGCATCATCCTTAAACCGTAAATACGAAAAAGCCCCTTCCGGATTATCCTGAAAGGGGCTTTATTTGCTTCTTCTGCTGCCACGCTACTGTTGCAGATAAACGTAGCGGTCAGAAGAAGGGCCTGAACAGGCCGAAATCATATGGTGTCCCAGGGCAGGTTCGAACTGCCAACCTTCCCCTTAGGAGGGGGATGCTCTATCCAATTGAGCTACTGAGACACAAGCCAGTCGCGACGCGACGGACGGCGTGCATGTTAACGGCCAGGCCCCGATTTGTCATGTCGTCCGTAGGGCTTTTTAAGTGTAGGCAGGCGCCCTGCAATGCTGCGGGAAGTTTTACCGTGCATTTTGCACTGCCGCAAAAAGCCATCATTGCAGATTGCAACCCGACCCCTTGGAAAAACCCTGCCAAATGCTTGTTTTTAAAGGACTTAACAGCGGTTAGACTGTTGGCACGACGGCTGCTTTGTCTGTTCCATAGAAGAACAATCGGAGCACCGTCCCATGAACAGCACTCTCTTGCTTGCAAACGCAATCGCATTGACGGTTTTGGTGGGTTCCCACTTTGTCCCGGAGCGGGCCGAGCCGGTCGCCCAGCGCATGCCGCACTACTTGCAGGTGCAGAGAGCGCCACAGTTGGCGGTGTTGAACGAGCAGAGCTTCGCGCCGCAAGCGGTCAGCGAACCTCGGCAGGCACTGTCAGCGCCCGTTTCCGAACGTCTGGTTTTTTGAAATATCTTCAGGAGTACAGCATGTCCAAATCAGCAGCAGGATTTCTGATCCTCGCCTTATTGAGTGGCGTTGTGCATTTTTCGCTGTTCGAGGAAACCGAAATCACCCTGCCGCTGATTGGTTGCGGCGTGTTTGCGGTGTTGTTCGTGCTGGCGCTGGTCGCCGGGCGCAAGATCAAATTTGATCCGGTGTTACGTTGATTTTTACCCAATCCAGCAATTGATTGACGGCGTCTGCCAGGGCGCCCGAATTATCGATCAGGTGCACAGGCTCATCACTTGATCGCCGGTCCTTGAACAGCGCATTGCGGGCCACTCTCGCATCGATTTGCTCCAGCGTCTCGCGACCCCGTCCGAGCAGGCGCTCACGCAAGACCTCGTCCTTTACCGTCAACAAAACCGGCAGCAGTGTCGGGTAACGTTCAAGTGCCTGACGCAGGTTGGCGCGAGAACCATTCACCAAGACATGTCGCCCGGATTTCAACCATTCGTCCATTTGTACGGGAATGCCATAGGCGAGGCCATTGGCCTGCCAGGCGAGTGAAAAATCGCCGGCGCGCTGGCGCCGCTCGAACTCTTCAGGCGTCACTCCCATAGCGTTTTCGCCCACCGATTCGGCCGAACGCGTGATCACTCGACGTATCACTTCACAATTCAACGCACGAAGTGAGTCACGGGCGGACTCAATCAGACTGTCCTTGCCTGAACCGGACGGTCCCATCAGATAAATAAGCCTGCCATCCATCTTGAAAACGCCCTCCGGCATGCTTCAGCGCTAGTAAATCGGCAAATTGCCACTATCCTGTACAGGTAAGGAACAAGGATCGAAAGCCGCATAGCATGCACGTTCTGACGTCTTCGGACATCAATAGATATGCACTTGGAAGCGGACAGTGATGCGGGTGAAGGCAAAGTTTTCCAACCAGTCCGCATTTCTGATAATTGGTGCTGGCATTACGCCTTTACCCGGCTCAATATTTGTCACAGAATTGACGCCAATGATCTGGCAATTTTGAGGCATGATGCCGGCCTCTTAACAATTCAGGTTGAACCATTTGGCGCGGATGCTTGTCCTACCACAAATCCTGCGGCCAATCCCGAGATCCGCTCCCCTGAACTAACCGGTTAAATATATGCGCCCATTGAAACAGGCAATTTATTCCAGCCGTACGGCTGACAAGTTTGTCGTACGTCTGCCAGACGGAATGCGTGAACGCATTGCCGAGGTGGCTCGCAATCATCATCGCAGCATGAACTCCGAAATCATTGCGCGCCTTGAGCAGAGTCTTATTCAGGAAGGCGCACTGGGCGAAGAGCTGAGCATGCGCCTGGACAGCCCGGAGCTGTCGTTGCACGAGCGCGAGCTGCTGCAACGCTTCCGTCAACTGTCTCACCGTCAGCAGAACGCGTTGGTGTCCTTGATCGCCCACGACGCTGAAATGGCCGCAGACGCGTCCTGAGCCACACCGAACAGCTCAAGCCAGCATGAGTGCTGGCTTTTTTTTGCCTGAGATTTGACGCGTTAGCCGCCTGGCATACATCCGTGGCGAGGGGATTTATCCCCGATGGACTGCGCAGCAGTCCCTCTTTTTGGGGCCGCTTCGCAGCCCATCGGGGATAAATCCCCTCGCCACGGGTTACTAATCACCCATCAAACAGGCACAAAAAAGCCCGCCATGTTGGCGGGCCTTTTGTGTGCAGCCGGTTAGAGCAGGAAGATCGTCGCCAACCCCAGGAAGATAAAGAAACCACCGCTGTCGGTCATTGCGGTGATCATGACGCTGGCACCCATTGCCGGGTCGCGCCCCATCTTCGCCAGCGTCATCGGGATCAACACCCCCATCAACGCCGCCAGTAACAAGTTGAGGGTCATCGCCGCCGTCATCACCACACCCAGCGACCAGCTGCCGTAAAGCAGATAAGCGACCACACCGATCACCCCGCCCCAGACCAGACCGTTGATCAAGCCGACCGCCAGCTCTTTGCGCATCAGGCGCGACGTATTGCCGGTGCTGACCTGGTCGAGCGCCATGGCACGTACGATCATGGTGATCGTCTGGTTACCGGAGTTGCCACCGATACCCGCCACGATCGGCATCAACGCCGCGAGCGCCACCAGCTTCTCGATCGAACCTTCGAACAGACCGATCACCCGGGACGCGACGAACGCGGTGATCAGGTTGATCGCCAGCCACGCCCAACGGTTACGCAGCGATTTCCATACCGAGGCGAAGATATCTTCCTCTTCACGCAGACCCGCCATATTGAGGACTTCGTTTTCGCTCTCCTCACGAATCAGGTCGACCATCTCGTCAATGGTCAGACGGCCGATCAGCTTGCCGTTCTTGTCGACCACCGGGGCGGAGATCAAGTCGTAACGCTCGAACGCCTGAGCGGCATCGTAGGCATCTTCGTCCGGGTGGAAACTCACCGGATCGCTGGCCATGACTTCAGAAACCTGTTTGTCCGGGTCGTTGACCAGCAAACGCTTGATCGGCAGCACACCCTTGAGCACACCGTCGTAATCGACCACGAACAGTTTGTCGGTATGACCGGGAAGCTCTTTGAGACGGCGCAGATAGCGCAGAACCACTTCGAGGCTGACATCCTCACGGATGGTCACCATCTCGAAGTCCATCAGCGCACCGACCTGCTCCTCGTCATAGGACAAGGCCGAACGCACGCGCTCACGCTGCTGGTTATCCAGACTCTCCATCAGCTCATGGACGACGTCTCGCGGCAGCTCGGAAGCCAGGTCAGCAAGTTCGTCGGCATCCATGTCCTTGGCGGCTGCCAGGAGCTCGTGATCGTCCATGTCGGCGATCAGTGTTTCACGGACCGAATCGGATACTTCGAGAAGAATGTCGCCGTCGCGGTCAGCCTTGACCAGTTGCCAGAGCGTCAGACGATCGTCCAGCGGCAAGGCTTCGAGAATGTATGCGACGTCGGCGGAGTGCAGATCATCGAGCTTGCGTTGCAGCTCGACGAGATTTTGCCGGTGAACCAGGTTTTCAACCCGGTCGTGATGCGCGCCTTCCTGGCGATGAGTCAGGTCTTCGACGACCCGTTGACGCTGCAGCAGCTCAACGACTTGAGCCAGGCGATCCTGCAGGCTTTCCTGTGTTTTCTTTACTTCGATTTCAGACATAGGCGAACTCCACTCCCAGCAGCGGGGCACGCCGGAAGGATCAATCAGTCAATTCATGATTGGTGAAACGGGCTACTGAGTAACTACTGGGTAAGTCCATGGAGGTTTTCCATAAGCCCCGGCGGGGCTGACGGGCGCAATGATACACCGCCTGACGGTTTTAAACGTTAAAAAATCGTGGCCGAAACAAGCGCTTGCGAAACAAACCTGAGCGCTGTCCTGATCCACGCAGATGCGACGACTCATCCTGAAAAGAAAACACACGAGCAGTGAAAAATGTAGCGACTACCCTTGAGCATAGATCGTCATGGAGGACGTCGAATGCCATCGAAAACATCCCGTTTTGTACTGAGCAGCCTGCTCTGCCTGCCGCCCGCCGGGGCTGCCACCACCCTTCACCGTTGTGAGGCTGCTGACGGCAGCATCACGTTCACATCAATGAGTTGCGCGAGCGGCGAACGGCGTTCAGTGCAGGAAGTTCACCCTTACCTGCCCGGCTCGGTCGTGGCGATCATGCCGGAGCACAACCACGAAGAAATATCCGCTATGAAAACCAATGGCCGAGAATCAGGCGTCGTTGGCCGAACAGAAGATCAATGCGGAAATCTTATCGACGCCAGGCAACGCCGGGAAGCGATCATCAATCGCCGCATCATTGCCGGTATGAGTCAGCAGGATGTCGAGAGCGCGCTGGGCAAACCGGACAAGGTGAATATTCGGACTTCGACGACGAGCTATCGCTATGACCTCAAACGAGGCCGAAGTGCTCAAGTCGATTTTGATGAGAGAGGATGCGTGAAAGGAAAAGCCAAATCCCGGACAGCAAAAAGCCCGCGTTAAACGCGGGCTTTTCGGTATATGGTGCACTCGACAGGATTCGAACCTGTGACCGCTCGGTTCGTAGCCGAGTACTCTATCCAGCTGAGCTACGAGTGCATTTTGTGTTTTTAGACCAGACCACAACTGGCTGAAGCCAAGTCACTTGCATTACTGCAACCAACTCTTAAATGGTGCACTCGACAGGATTCGAACCTGTGACCGCTCGGTTCGTAGCCGAGTACTCTATCCAGCTGAGCTACGAGTGCATTTGTGTTTGATAGACCAGATCACACCTGGTTGAAGCCAAGCCACTTACATTGCTGTAACTGACTCTTAAATGGTGCACTCGACAGGATTCGAACCTGTGACCGCTCGGTTCGTAGCCGAGTACTCTATCCAGCTGAGCTACGAGTGCATTTTGTTGCGCCGCATTATAGCCCGTTTAATCTCTATTCCAACCACTTTTTCTAGTAATTTCAACAACTTACCGAAAAAGCCAGATTACAACGTACTAAGCAAATAATGGCGGAGAACGGGGGATTCGAACCCCCGACACCCTTTTGAGGTGTACTCCCTTAGCAGGGGAGCGCCTTCGGCCACTCGGCCAGCTCTCCGCAACACGGGGCGTATCTTAACCAACCTTTTCCCCGTTTGCAAACATAAAAATCGATAAAAATTAATGGCTTGGTTCTTCGTCCTTCTCTTTCTTTATACGCAGGTAAATTTCCTCACGGTGTACGGCAACCTCTTTCGGAGCGTTCACACCGATGCGCACTTGATTTCCTTTAACGCCGAGCACGGTTACGGTGATTTCGCCATCACCGATAATCAGGCTTTCTGCGCACCGACGAGTCAGAATCAGCATACCTTTCTCCTCACGCAATTCAGTTCAGGGACAACAGTCTGCAAAAAAAAGGCACCCGACCTACAACCGGAGCGATCGTAGCCCTACATGCCTGAGTATTGACCAGCGCGAGCAAAAGAACAGTTCAGGGCTCGCGCCATTCAAAAAATAAAGGGCGCGGTCAAACCGCGCCCTTCAGTGAAGCGGGATCACTCACCCTGACGGGCAGGCGCATCCAGTTCGAAAGCCGTGTGCAGCGCGCGCACGGCCAATTCCAGGTACTTCTCTTCGATCACGACGGAAACCTTGATTTCCGACGTCGAGATCATCTGGATGTTGATGCTTTCCTTTGCCAGGGATTCGAACATGCGGCTGGCCACGCCTGCGTGGGAACGCATGCCGACGCCGACGATCGAGACCTTGGCAATCTTGGTGTCGCCAACCACTTCACGGGCACCGATCTCGCGAGCGGTGTTTTCCAGCACAGTCTGTGCGGCCTGATAGTCGTTGCGGTGCACGGTGAAGGTGAAGTCGGTGGTGTTATCGTGCGCAACGTTCTGCACGATCATGTCGACTTCGATGTTCGCGGCACTGATCGGGCCGAGAATCTTGAACGCCACACCCGTGGTGTCGGAACCGCCGCGACCGAGGGTGGTAATGTTGCCGTGCTCGTCGACGCCCTGGAAACCGGCGACAACAACAACGCGACCTGCTTTCAGATCACCACGAATCTTCTGGTCATCAATCTGCAAGATACGCGCTTTATTGTGCGCACTGTCCGTCAGGATCCGCACCTGATTACCGGTGTACGACACCGCCGGCACACCGCGCTTGATCAGCGCCATGGCCAACAGGGCAATCGTCACCTGCTCACCGGTGGAAACGATCACGTCCAGTTCACGCGGAACCGGTTGAGTGTCGCCACTGATTTGCTTGGCCAGATCGATCAGACGGTTGGTTTCGCCGCTCATTGCAGACAGCACAACCACCAGGTCATCGCCGGCATCGCGGAATAACAAAAGCTGGTCGGAGAACTGCACGTCTCTATACACGTAGCACACCGAGGTGCCTCCAGAATTCTGTACGATC
>NZ_JBIUWQ010000081.1:0-1224 GCF_044743525.1 Pseudomonas sp. NPDC087598
CCGCCCCCCCCCTCCACAAGCCCCCCCGCGAGGTTCTCTCCCTCTGCCCCGCCCACGAGTTCGCCCGAACCCCCTTCGTGCGAATTGACGAAATCGATTTGCTTGTGCAGATCGGAGTGCAGCGCCATGTAGCGCAGGTACTCGTTCATCTCTTCACGGGTGGCGGCTTTCTCAAGGTTGAGGTTGAGAATGGCCATCGACACGTTCGGCGTCGGAACACGGATCGCGTTACCGGTCAGCTTGCCAGCCAGCTCAGGCAGCGCCTTGGCAGCAGCAGTGGCAGCACCGGTTTCGGTGATTACCATGTTCAGCGCAGCGGAACGACCACGGCGATCGCCCTTGTGGAAGTTGTCGATCAGGTTCTGGTCGTTGGTGTACGAGTGAACGGTTTCGACGTGACCGTTGATGATGCCGAACTTGTCATTCACAGCTTTCAGCACCGGCACGATGGCGTTGGTGGTGCAGGAAGCGGCGGACACGATCTTGTCATCAGCGGTGATTTCACCGTGGTTGATACCGTGAACGATGTTCTTCAGCTTGCCTTTGCCAGGCGCGGTCAGAACAACGCGGTCGATACCCGGGCACTGCAAGTGCTGGCCCAGGCCATCAGCGTCACGCCATACACCGGTGTTGTCCACCAGCAGCGCGTCTTTGATGCCGTACTGGGTGTAATCCACCTCGGTCGGGTTCTTCGCGTAGATCACCTGGATCAGGTTACCGTTGGCGGTGATGGTGTTGTTTTCTTCGTCGATGGTGATGGTGCCGTTGAACGAACCATGTACCGAATCGCGACGCAGCAGGCTGGCGCGTTTGGTCAGGTCGTTGTCGGCGCCTTTACGCACGACGATGGCACGCAGACGCAGACCGTCGCCACCACCGGTTTTCTCGATCAGGATGCGCGCCAGCAGACGGCCGATACGACCGAAACCGTACAGCACAACGTCAGTGCCTTTGCGGGCCGAAGCGTTTTGCTGGCCAACCACGTCAGCCATTTCTTCACGAACGAATTGCTCGGCGGTACGGCCATTGCCTTCGCTGCGGAATTTGAACGCCAACTTGCCCAGATCCACCGAAGCCGCGCCGAGCTTGAGCTCGCTCATGGCTTTGAGCAGTGGGAATGTTTCGTGGACGGAGAGTTCGCTGTCGTCGGCAGAACGATGGCGAGCAAAGCGATGAGATTTTAGTATAGTGATTAAAGTATTTTTGATATGGCTTCGTCTTTTT
>NZ_JBIUWQ010000081.1:1234-21061 GCF_044743525.1 Pseudomonas sp. NPDC087598
ACACTGGTCGGGCTTCTGAGTCACGGGAACCTTCCACATGTAGGGGCAGAAAAAAGGGGCTACATTATGCCGCCGAGAACCTCTTGTAGCAATGCGCGCTTGTCGCGCAATCGGTAACAAAATTCCGTCACAAAAAATAACGCCCCTCTCCAGCCCAGTAAAACCGGGGCTTCCAGCGCAGTCAATTTTTCGACAACTGTTAGACGATGTCTGTAACCCTCCGTAACACCAGCCACTTTCGGCACTACATAACCGTTAAAAAAGTGCTCGTTTTTATGGTTACCACTACATTTTGCGCAAACAGCGAATATAGACACAGTCTGCAACTGACAGGCAGCACCGGACGCCGCTACAATTACCGACTTTGTCGCAACGCCTGGAGCTCAACCTTCCGTGCCTGTTCTGCGTCTACCGCTTCTCCCTGCCGCGGCAGGTAAACAGCACTGGGGCAACTTGCCCGGTGCCGCCCTGAGCCTGGCGATTGCCGAGGCTGCCAGCGCTGCCAAGCGCTTCACCCTGCTACTGACCGCCGACAGCCAGAGTGCCGAACGGCTGGAACAGGAGCTGAGTTTCTTCGCCCCGGATTTGCCCGTTCTGCATTTCCCCGACTGGGAAACCCTGCCGTACGACCTGTTCTCGCCGCACCAGGACATCATTTCCCAGCGCATCGCCAGCCTTTATAGACTGCCGGAGCTGGAACATGGCGTGCTGGTGGTGCCGATCACCACGGCGCTGCATCGACTGGCGCCGACCAAATTCCTGCTCGGCAGCAGTCTGGTGCTGGATGTCGGCCAGAAGCTCGACGTCGAACAGATGCGCTCGCGGCTCGAAGCCAGTGGCTATCGCTACGTCGACACGGTGTATGAGCACGGCGAATTCACCGTGCGCGGTGCGCTGATCGATCTGTTCCCGATGGGCAGCAAACTGCCGTATCGCATCGACCTGTTCGACGATGAAATCGAAACCCTGCGTACTTTCGATCCGGAAAATCAGCGATCCATCGACAAGGTCGAATCGGTCAAGCTGCTGCCTGCCCGTGAATTCCCGCTGCAAAAAGATGCGGTAACCCGCTTCAAGGCGCGGTTCCGCGAGCGCTTTGACGTCGACTTCCGCCGCTGCCCGATCTTTCAGGATTTGAGCAGCGGGATTACGCCGGCCGGCATCGAGTACTACCTGCCGTTGTTCTTCGACGAAACCTCGACCCTGTTCGATTACCTGCCCCAGGACACCCAAGTGTTCTCGCTGCCGGGTATCGAGCAGGCGGCGGAAAACTTCTGGAACGATGTGCGCAATCGTTATGAAGAGCGCCGCGTCGATCCATCGCGTCCTCTATTGCCACCGGCCGAACTGTTCCTGCCGGTGGAGGACTGCTTCGCCCGCCTGAAGAGCTGGCCGCGCGTGGTCGCCAGCCAGCAGGACGTGGAAACCGGCGTCGGTCGCGAACGCTTCCCGGCACAGGCGTTGCCGAATCTGGCGATTGAAGCCAAAGCCACGCAACCACTGGCGGCACTTTCTGCATTCCTCGACGAATTCCCCGGACGCGTGCTGTTCACCGCCGAATCTGCGGGGCGTCGCGAAGTGTTGCTGGAACTGCTGGAACGCCTGAAGCTGCGACCGAAAACCGTCGACAGCTGGCCGGACTTCGTCGCGAGCAAGGATCGCCTGGCGATCACCATTGCCCCGCTCGATGAAGGCCTGATGCTGGATGACCCGGCACTGGCGCTGGTCGCGGAAAGCCCGCTGTTCGGGCAACGCGTGATGCAGCGTCGCCGTCGTGAAAAACGCGCCGACGGCAACAACGACGCGGTGATCAAGAACCTCACCGAGCTGCGTGAAGGCGCGCCGGTGGTGCACATCGACCACGGTGTCGGCCGTTACCTGGGCCTGACGATTCTGGAAATCGACAGCCAGGCCGCCGAATTCCTCACCCTCGAATACGCCGAGAACGCCAAGCTCTACGTGCCGGTGGCCAACCTGCATTTGATCGCGCGTTACACCGGCAGCGACGATGCGCTGGCCCCGCTGCACCGCCTCGGCTCGGAAACCTGGCAGAAAGCCAAGCGCAAAGCCGCTGAACAAGTGCGCGATGTCGCTGCCGAACTGCTCGACATCTATGCCCGTCGTGCGGCGCGCGAAGGTTACGCGTTTGCCGATCCGAAAGCCGATTACGCGACGTTCAGCGCCGGTTTCCCGTTCGAAGAAACGCCGGATCAGCAATCGACCATCGAAGCCGTGCGTGCAGACATGCTCGCGCCGAAACCGATGGATCGACTGGTCTGCGGCGACGTCGGTTTCGGCAAGACCGAAGTGGCCATGCGCGCAGCGTTCATTGCTGTGCACGGCGGCCGTCAGGTGGCGATTCTGGTGCCGACCACCCTGCTCGCTCAGCAGCACTACAACAGCTTCCGCGACCGTTTCGCCGACTGGCCAGTGACCGTGGAAGTGATGAGCCGCTTCAAGTCGGCCAAGGAAGTCAATGCGGCGATCGCCGATCTGGCGGAAGGCAAGATCGACATCGTCATCGGCACCCACAAGCTGCTGTCCGATGACGTCAAAATCAAAAACCTCGGGCTGGTGATCATCGACGAAGAGCACCGTTTTGGTGTGCGTCAGAAAGAACAGCTCAAGGCCCTGCGCAGCGAAGTCGACATTCTCACGCTGACTGCCACGCCGATTCCGCGCACGCTGAACATGGCGGTGTCGGGCATGCGCGACCTGTCGATTATCGCCACGCCGCCAGCGCGACGCCTGTCGGTGCGCACCTTCGTCATGGAGCAGAACAAGAGCACGGTCAAAGAAGCCCTGCTCCGTGAACTGCTGCGCGGCGGCCAGGTTTACTACCTGCACAACGATGTGAAGACCATCGAGAAATGCGCCGCCGACCTCGCCGAACTGGTGCCGGAAGCGCGGATCGGCATTGGCCACGGGCAGATGCGCGAGCGCGAACTCGAACAGGTGATGAGCGACTTCTACCACAAGCGCTTCAACGTGCTGATCGCCTCGACCATCATCGAGACCGGCATCGACGTGCCGAGCGCCAACACCATCATCATCGAGCGCGCCGACAAGTTCGGCCTGGCACAGCTGCACCAGTTGCGCGGTCGCGTGGGTCGCAGCCACCACCAGGCTTACGCTTACCTGCTGACACCGCCGCGCCAGCAAATCACCTCAGACGCGGAAAAGCGTCTGGAGGCGATCGCCAACACTCAGGATCTCGGTGCCGGTTTCGTCCTGGCGACCAACGACCTGGAAATCCGTGGCGCCGGCGAATTGCTCGGCGACGGTCAGAGCGGGCAGATTCAAGCCGTAGGCTTCACGCTGTACATGGAAATGCTTGAACGTGCGGTGAAGTCGATCCGCAAGGGTGAGCAACCGAACCTTGATCAACCGCTCGGCGGCGGCCCGGAGGTCAACCTGCGGGTGCCGGCGCTGATTCCGGAAGATTATCTGCCGGACGTTCACGCCCGCCTGATCCTGTACAAGCGCATCGCTTCGGCCACCGACGAGGAAGGTTTGAAGGACCTGCAAGTCGAGATGATCGACCGGTTCGGATTGCTGCCGGAGCCGACCAAGAATCTGGTGCGCATCACGGCCTTGAAATTGCAGGCTGAGCAGTTAGGCATCAAGAAGGTCGACGGCGGCCCGCAGGGTGGACGCATCGAGTTCGCCGCGCAGACGCCGGTCGACCCGATGACCCTGATCAAGCTGATCCAGAGCCAGCCAAAACGCTACAAATTCGAAGGCGCCACCATGTTCAAGTTCCAGGTGCCGATGGAGCGCCCGGAAGAGCGCTTTAATACTGTAGAGGCGCTGTTCGAGCGCCTCATCCCGAAAACTGCTTGAAGGACGCCGCATGCGCCTGTTTCGCTCACTGACTTTGCTACTGACTTTCGTAGCACCGATGGCGTTTGCCGATGACCTGTATCAGGTCGAAATGATTCTGGTCCGCCAGAACGCAGTTCCGGCTATTGTCAGCCGCGCTGCGCCGGAAGACTGGGCCGCCGGCGCCCAGCGCCTGGCCGATGACAGCCAGCGCACCCCGGCCCTGAACGATGTCGCCACCAAACTCACCGCCAGCGGCGAGTACAGCGTGTTGCTGCACAAGGCCTGGCAACAGACCCTTGGCGAGGCGCCGACCAAGGTTGCCGTCAGCGATGGCAAGGAACAATTCGGCCAGTTCCCGATCGAGGGCACCCTGGAAATGAAACTCGGGCGCTTCACCGACGTGAACGCCGATTTCTGGGTCAACCAGATCGACGCCAACGGCATGGTCACCGCCAGCGAGCGCCTGAAACAGGACAGCCACACCAAAAACGGTCAACTCAACTACCTCGATAACGGTCACCTGGCCCTGCTGATCAAGATCACTTCCCTGACGGCGCCCGCGCCACGGGAAGCGCCTGAAGCCATTCCGGACTGATCGAAGTCCTTATGTCCCCGCCCCTGAGTAAACCGTTGGCACCCTCCTGGGTCAGCCGATTCAAGGAACAGAGCCTGGAGCGTGGCCGCCGCTACGCGCTGGAAAACCGGGTACGCATCGCCCAGGTCGGCGATGCGACCATCACCGCCAGCTGCGAAGGCTCTGGCGGTAACGTTTACCGTCAGACGATTCACTTGCGCGAGTCAGCCAAAGGCACTTTGCTACTGGTCGACGCGGCCTGCACCTGCCCGGTTCGCACCAACTGCAAACATTGCGCAGCGGTATTGCTACAGATCCAGGAAACCCTCGACTACCCCGCCGCTGCCAAAGACGCCGAATTGCTGGAAAAACTTCAGGCCGTGCTGGAAAACCGTAGCCCGAAAGCGCCGCCACAAGTGCTGGTGGAAAACGTCCAGCCGGTACCACGCCTGTGGCTGGCCAGCGTCGAATTCAGTGCCTTCGAGCCACGCAACGGCAAAATGCAGCGCTACATTCAACATCGCGCAGCGCTGTCGTTCAGTTATCTGGACGAGTACGTCAGCGGGCAGAAGAACAGTGACATCCTGATTCGCCAGGAAACCCAGACCTTGCGGATAAAACGTCATCCGGAAGTCGAACAGTCCTACCGCGAGCAGTTACGAATCCTCGGCTTTCGTATCGCCACCCGTCAGAGCAAGGCACTGCCGGAAAGTGCCGGCGAACTCTATGAGATGGTCAACGACAGCGCCTGGCTGACGTTCACCCTCAACGACCTGCCGAAGCTGCGCACTCAAGGCTGGGAATTGCAGATCGACGAGGAATTCGGCTTTGATCTGACAGCGGTGGATGACTGGTACGCCACGGTCGAGCAAGCGCCGGAGCGCGACTGGTTTGATCTGGAACTGGGCATCATCGTCAACGGCGAGCGCTTGAGTCTGCTGCCGATCCTGCTCAATCTAATGCGTTCGCACGCGGAAATCCTCAACCCGGAACGCCTCGCACGTCGACGCGATGACGAGCTGATTCTGGTCAATATTCCGCAGCGCAACAGCGAGCACGGGCCGCTGCAAGTTGCCTTGCCGCTCGGGCGATTGAAACCGGTATTGACCACCCTCGGTGAGTTCTATCTGCAGGAACCCGGCGAGACCAGCCTGCGCCTGAGCAGGGCCGACGCCACGCGCCTCAATTCGCTGGAGGGCCTTCCGTTGCTGTGGGAGGGCGGCGAGCAGATTCGCACGTTCGCTCAGCGGCTGCGTGACATTCGTGATTTCAGCACAGAAGCGCCAGAAGGCTTGAACGCGACGCTGCGCCCTTACCAGCTCGAAGGCTTGAGCTGGATGCAATCGTTGCGACAACTGGAAGTCGGCGGGATTCTCGCAGACGACATGGGCCTGGGCAAAACCCTACAGACTCTGGCGCATATTCTCAGCGAGAAAAACGCCGGACGACTTGATCGGCCATGCATGGTAGTGATGCCCACCAGCCTGATTCCGAACTGGCTCGATGAAGCGGCGCACTTCACACCGCAACTGAAAGTGGTCGCGCTCTACGGGGCCAGCCGCAAGAAGCATTTTGACAAACTGGCCGACTTCGACCTGATCCTCACCACCTATGCCCTGCTGCCCAAGGACGTCGAACGCCTGGCACAACAGCCGCTGCACGTACTGGTGCTGGACGAAGCGCAATACATCAAGAACCCGAACAGCAAAGCGGCGCAAGCAGCCCGCGAATTGAATGCCCGTCAGCGCCTGTGCCTGAGCGGCACACCGCTGGAAAACCACCTCGGCGAATTGTGGTCACTGTTCCACTTCCTGTTGCCCGGCTGGCTCGGTGACGTGAAAAGCTTCAACGCCGATTACCGTGTACCGATCGAAAAGCGCGGCAGCGAAGTCAGACTTCAGCACCTTAACGGTCGGATAAAACCGTTTCTGCTGCGCCGCACCAAGGAACAGGTTGCGACTGAACTGCCACCCAAGACGGAAATCATCCACTGGGTCGATCTCAACGAAGCCCAGCGCGACGTATACGAAACCATGCGCCTGGCGATGGACAAAAAAGTCCGCGACGAGATCACCCGCAAAGGCGTGGCGCGCAGTCAGATCATCATTCTCGAAGCCTTGTTGAAGCTGCGCCAGGTTTGCTGTGATTTACGCCTGGTCAACGACGCCACCCTGCCCGCCCGCGGCAGCACATCGGGCAAGCTCGATAGCCTGATGGAGATGCTTGAGGAATTGTTCGAGGAAGGTCGACGGATTCTGCTGTTTTCGCAGTTCACGTCGATGCTGTCACTGATCGAAATCGAGCTGAAAAAACGCAATGTCGCCTATGCGCTGTTGACGGGCCAGACCCGTGATCGACGCACACCGGTGAAGGAATTCCAGAGCGGCACGCGTCAGATCTTTCTGATCAGCTTGAAGGCTGGCGGTGTCGGTTTGAACCTGACTGAAGCAGATACGGTGATCCACTACGACCCGTGGTGGAACCCGGCGACCGAGAATCAGGCGACTGACCGTGCGTATCGGATCGGCCAGGAGAAGCCGGTTTTCGTCTACAAGATGATTGCCCGGGGCACAGTGGAAGAGAAGATTCAGCATCTGCAGAAGGAAAAGTCCGATCTGGCGGCAGGCGTGCTGGATGGGCGCAAGGCTGGAGACTGGAAGCTGCAGAACGATGATATCGAAGCGCTGTTTGCACCGCTGCCGGATAAGCTCGACAAGCGCTGAGATCTTTTTTGTCTGTTAGATAGCTATCGCTGGCAAGCCAGCTCCCACAGGGTTATGAGTCGGACACAAAATTGTGATTTCAACTCAATACCTGTGGGGGCTGGCTTGCCAGCGAAGGGGCCATCAGATTCAGGCTATCACCCCTTGGAAACAGGCAACGGCGCAAACAGTGCCTCAATATCACTCTGCTCCAGCTTCCAGCCGCCCGTCGTTCCGCCTTCAAGCACAGCCCCGGCCAACGCAGCCTTCTCCTGCTGTAGCGCCTGTATCTTTTCCTCTACAGTGCCTCGAGCAATCAATTTGTAGACGAACACCGGGTTGTTTTGCCCGATTCGATACGCACGATCCGTCGCCTGATTCTCCACTGCGGGGTTCCACCAAGGGTCGAAGTGGATCACGGTGTCCGCTGCGGTCAGATTCAAACCAGTCCCCCCGGCCTTGAGACTGATCAGAAACAACGACACCTTGCCTCCCTGAAAATCCTTCACCGGTGTGCGCCGGTCCGTGGTGTCACCGGTCAGCAGCGAATAGGCAATGTCACGTTGCTGCAGTTCTTCCTCAATCAAGGCGAGCATTGAGGTGAACTGCGAGAACAGCAGGATCCTGCGACCTTCGCCGAGCAGCTCTTCGAGCATTTCCATCAAACTGACCAGTTTGCCACTGCCGGAGCGCAGTGCCTTCGCCGTCAGCGGCATCTTGATCAGGCGCAAGTCGCAGCAGACCTGCCGCAGCTTGAGCAAGGCATCGAGAATGATGATCTGACTGCGCGCCATGCCACTGCGGGCGATTTCGTCGCGCACTTTTTTGTCCATCGCCACGCGAACCGTTTCATAGACATCGCGCTGGCCATCGCTGAGATCAACCCAATGCACAATTTCGGTTTTCGGCGGCAGCTCGGTGGCGACCTGATCTTTCTTGCGCCGTAGCAAAAAGGGTTTTATCCGCGCCGTCAGATGCTGCATGCGTTCGACGTTGCCGTGCTTTTCAATCGGTGTGCGGTAATCACGATTGAAGGATTTGCTGTCGCCGAGCCAACCGGGCATCAAAAAGTGGAACTGCGACCAGAGCTCGCCCAAGTGGTTTTCCATTGGCGTGCCGCTCAGGCACAAACGCTGCCCGGCCTGCAGATCACGGGCAGCTTGAGCAGCTTTGCTGACGGGGTTCTTGATGTTCTGCGCCTCATCCAGAATCAGCACGCTCCACACCTGTGGTTGTAGAGCGTCAAGATCCCTTGGCAACAAGGCGTAAGTGGTCAACACGAGGTCGTACTCCGCCAGACTGGCGAAATCTTTTTGCCGACCGCTGCCATGCAACGCCAGCACTTTCAACTGCGGGGTAAAGCGCTGCACCTCATCGAGCCAATTAGGGATCAGGCTCGTGGGCATCACGGCCAATGCCGGACGATCAAGCCGCCCAGCCTGTTTTTCCGTCAGAAGATGAGCCAAGGTCTGTAGGGTTTTTCCCAAGCCCATGTCATCACCGAGAATGCCGCCAACTTCCAGCTCACGCAGGGTTTGCATCCAGTTGAGACCTTCAAGTTGATAAGGCCGCATCTGCGCGTTGAGTCCGGCCGGCGCAGCGACTTGCGTATGAGTCGATTCACGCAAGTGCCGGGCAAAATTGCGCAGACGCTCGCCGCCCTGCCACTCCAGCGACACACCTTCAAGCAAACTCAGGCGTGCGGCATCAGGAGCGCTCAAGCGTAATTTATCGCCGAGATGATTGCCCAGATACAACTCGCTCAATGTGGCCATCAGCGGCTTGACCCGACCAAAAGGCAGCGCGACTTTGCCGCTGATTGTATTGCTATAACGACCAGCGCCCAACTCGACCAACAGCAGCTCATCATCACCGCGCTGAGCGAGTTTCACTGGATCGAGAAGCAGCGGCTGAGTGCGTAATAGATGCAGAAAAATCGGCAACAGACTGTGGCGTTCGCCGTTAACGACAATGCCTAATTGCAGATCAAACCACTGCCGTCCCGACTCCTCCTCAACCTCGGCATACCAGTGATCAACCGGCTCGACGTTGAAGTGGAAATTGTTACTGACGTCGACCTGCCAGCCTGCCTCGCGCAACGCGGGAATCCCGTGCTGAGCAAAGGTGAGCCAGGCTGAATCATCGGGCAGATCAAATTTCTCCCCCGGATGATCAACGCTGCTTTTGCGAGTGGCCTTTTTGAAACCGTGTTTCTGCAATTGCTGGCGCAGGGCTTTTTCGGCGGCTGGCTGGCGTTGAATACGCAGGGTTTCGACACCCGAAAGCACCATCACCTCCGGGTTGCGATCCTGTACGGGATGACCGTCGTAAGTGAACAGCAAGGCTGCACGGTGTTCGGGTTCGTACTGCCAGCGCGTGTAGCGTTTGCCACTGGCGAGGGTCAGGTGAGCCTTTGGCAACACATCATCGACGATCCGTTCCGTGAGCTGGTGCGGCGGGGCCACTCGGGTTGCCGCACTCATCCGATGGCTGAACTGCATCGCCTGTCGCGCAGGAATTTCCGGCGCCAATGCCAAATGACAGGCGAGCTTCTCTTCGAGCTCGGTGAGCAGCGGGCCAATGTGTTGCCGCTCGCGATCCAGATAATAAAGCGGCTCCAGCGCGAGCACGGTTTCTGCCGACGCCTCATCGCTGCTCCATTGCGGGCGAAAACTGCCATTGGCTTGCTCGGCCCAGGCAAACTGCGCGCTTCTTCTTGGGCCCGCACTCAGCGGCTGCAACGCTTCAAAATCCAGAAACAGTCGCGACGTTCGCAACAGCATTTCGAGCAACTCGGCGCCACTGCTGCCGTCTAGCGGATAGCCACTGTAATAAGCATGATGGGAGTGCATGGCCACCAGCAACCGGGCAATCCGCAGATCGAGCTTGGTCAGATAACCGGGCTGACGCATCAACATGTCCGATAGCGAGAACAACGATTTAACGTCGCGCAGTTCGCCACTCTTGAGTTGGTAGACCTTGAAAATTTCTACCAGCCATTTACCTGGAACCGGCGTTGCCTTGAGTTTGTAAAAGAGCCGGGTACTGGCCGCTTGCGAGTTTTCTTCAGCAGGCTGGGTCGCCACAGGAATACTGGAAAGCCAGTGCTCCAGTGATCGACTGAGTTTAACCGGGGCATCACTTTCAGGCGTTTTGTCGGCGCGAGCCTGCAAATGAAAGAGCACCGCCGCGCTGTGCTTGCAGTTGATCTCGACCGGGCAGGAGCAAAAGCAACTCAGACCGAATTGCTCCTGCTGATCTTTAACCAGATAGATGACCTGTTGATAAACGTAATTTTCAGAACCGGCGCAGGCCGCCTCAATCATTTCGTCATCGACCAGGTGGATTTCTATCCGATCCTCAATAGCGTAATTGCGAGCCTTGGCCAAAGCATTACGGCTGAATGCCTCAGTCCACGGCAGCGAATGAAGTTGATCGATGATGATCGTCATGGCGTTTATCTGTCATTCAACCGGCCAGCACCCGCGCCAACGTCGACTTCACCTTACCCATCCCGTCATGCAACGCCTGCTCGATCTCGGCCATGGTGATCACTTCAGTGGTCTTGCCCGCTGCCGGATTCACCACCAGCGACAAACAGGCGTAGTCCAGTTCCAGTTCGCGAGCCAGCACAGCTTCCGGCATACCAGTCATGCCGACGATGTCACAACCATCACGCTCCAGACGCACGATCTCCGCGACAGTCTCCAGGCGCGGTCCTTGCGTGCAGGCGTAAACGCCCTGATCACTAAATTCACAACCTTCAGCGGCCAGCGCTGCAATCAACTGCTGACGCAACGGCTCGCTGTAGGGAAAGCTGAAGTCGATGTGCGTGACATGTTCCAGATCATCAGCGAAATAGGTGTGCTCGCGGCCGCTGGTGTAGTCGACGATCTGATGCGGAACGCAGAAATGCCCGGTGCCCATGGCCGGGTGAATCCCGCCTACAGCGTTGACCGCGATGATCGCTTCGGCGCCTGCCTGCTTCAACGCCCAGAGGTTGGCGCGGTAGTTGACCTTGTGCGGCGGGAAGCGATGCGGATGGCCGTGACGGGCGAGGAACAACACTTCCTTGCCGGCGTATTCGCCAATCTGCACTTCGGCGGAGGGTGCGCCATAAGGCGTATCAACTGCCAGCGACTGACGAATGCTCAGGCCTTCGAGTTTAGTCAGGCCGGTGCCACCGATGATTGCGTAAACCGTCATAGCGAAAAATCCTTAGTCAATCAGTTGAGCATCTTTGAGCGCGCCGATGGCGGTCAGCCAGCGCGGATCCTGACGATAGTCGGTGCTGGCGAATGCCTGACCACGCATGCGGGCGATGCGTGCGGACGGCTTGACTTTCATCCGTTGCGCGGCGCTCAGCGCCAGTTCGGCGGCGGCGCGGTCGTTGCACACCAGGCCCATGTCGCAACCGGCAGTCAGCGCTGCTTCGATGCGACTGGCGGCGTCGCCGACTACGTGAGCGCCAGCCATCGACAGGTCATCGCTGAAGATCACGCCATCAAACTGCAATTCGCCACGCAGGATGTCCTGCAACCAGCGTCGGGAGAAACCTGCCGGCTGCGAATCGACTTGCGGATAAATGACGTGAGCCGGCATGACGGCGGCCAGTTGCTTGCTGAGTCTGGCGAACGGCACGAGATCGTTGGCGCGGATCTCTTCGAGACTGCGCTCGTCGTTGGGGATGGCCACGTGGGAGTCGGCCTCGGCCCAGCCATGCCCCGGGAAATGCTTGCCGGTGGCGGCCATGCCTGCGCTGTTCATGCCGCGAATGAACGCCCCGGCGAGCAGAGCGGCACGCTCAGGATCGCCTTCAAAGGAACGGGTGCCGACCACGGCGCTGCGCTGGTAATCGAGATCAAGCACTGGTGCGAAACTCAGATCGAGTCCGACTGCCAGCACTTCGGTGGCCATGATCCAGCCACATTGTTCGGCCAGATACTCGGCATTCGGATTGTCGGCGATGGCACGCATGGCCGGCAGACGCACAAAACCCTGCCGCAGACGCTGCACGCGCCCGCCCTCCTGATCCACCGCCAGCAGCAGATCCGGACGAATTGCACGGATCGCCGCGCTCAGCTCACGCACCTGGCGTGGGTGTTCGATGTTGCGGGCAAAAATGATCAGGCCGCCCACTTCGGGCTGGCGCAACAATTGGCGATCTTCGGCCGTCAGCCAGGTACCGGCGACGTCCACCATCAACGAGCCTTGCAGGCCAGCAGTCATAGAGATTCCTTGAAAACGAAAAACCCGATCCGCACGAAATCGCCACCGAGGGCGGTGCCCGGCAGATTAGCGATTTCAATGGATAACGGGTTCAAAACGAGAGTCGGCATGGGCGGCTAGCTTAGCGGATACCAGCTGCCGCGCCCACCCGTGCGCGGTTAAACCTTGGCGGCTACCGGCGTTGATTTACTGCGGGGACGCAGTTGCGCAGTCGCCATGGCCGCATCGGTAACACCGGTTTCGGCGCGCATGCCCGCAGCGAGGAACGGCACCATCAGGCGCATGACCTGCTCGATGGAGGTGTTGACGCCGAAATCGGTCTCGGCAATTGCGCGCAAGGCCTTGATGCCGGACATGCTGAACGCCGCAGCGCCAAGCATGAAATGCACGCGCCAGAATAATTCGATCGGTGGAATGCGTGGCGCCGCTTCGTTGACCAGCAGCATGTAGCGACGGAACACCTTGCCGTACATGTCTTCAAGATAACGACGCAAATGGCCTTGGCTCTGGCTGAACGCAAGACCGAGCAAACGCATGAAAATCGACAGGTCGTTACCACTGCGCGGCTGAACCACCAGCGCCTGCTCGACGAGGATTTCCAGCAGCTCTTCGAGCGTGGGTTTGTTTTCAGGCTTGGCCTGTCGGCGCTCCAGCTCTTTATCGAGACTGGTACAGAAAGGCCCGAGAAAGCGCGAGAACACGGCCTGAATCAGCGCTTTCTTGGAGCCGAAATGATAGTTGACTGCTGCCAGGTTGACGCCAGCCTTGCTGGTGATCAAACGCAATGAGGTTTCAGCGAAACCTTTCTCCGCGAACAATTGCTCGGCAGCATCAAGAATGCGTTCAACGGTTTCCGACTGGGCCATGGCTACTCCGCCTGACAAACACTTGTTTGAAACATACGTTTCAGCCTGTGCATTGTCAAGCCTGCCGGTTCGTTTTGGGAATGGTCGGTCAGCTATTTAACCACACAAGACCCACGTATTAATAAGACAGCCCGTCGACCGTCCGGCGGCGTGCAAAAAAACGGGCATTGCCAAGACCGCTTCACTGTATATAATCCCAGTCACTGTATAAAAAGACAGAGCGATCATTATGCTAAAGCTGACGCCACGCCAAGCCGAGATTCTGGCCTTTATCAAACGTTGCCTCGAAGACAACGGCTACCCGCCAACCCGCGCGGAAATTGCTCAGGAACTGGGTTTCAAGTCGCCCAACGCGGCGGAAGAACACCTCAAGGCGCTGGCCCGCAAGGGCGCCATCGAAATGACCCCTGGCGCTTCTCGCGGCATTCGCATTCCGGGCTTCGAAGCCAAGGCCGACGACTCTACCCTGCCAATCATCGGACGGGTCGCTGCCGGTGCACCGATTCTCGCCCAGCAGCACATCGAGGAATCCTGCAACATCAACCCAGCGTTCTTCCACCCTCGCGCCGACTACCTGCTGCGCGTACACGGCATGAGTATGAAGGACATCGGTATTTTTGACGGTGACCTGCTCGCTGTCCATACCACTCGCGAAGCACGTAATGGTCAGGTCGTCGTCGCCCGCATCGGCGATGAAGTGACCGTCAAACGCTTCAAGCGTGAAGGCAGCAAAGTCTGGCTGATTGCCGAAAACCCTGAGTTCGCCCCTATCGAAGTCGACCTGAAAGATCAGGAACTGGTGATCGAAGGCTTGAGTGTCGGCGTAATCCGCCGCTAAAGGAGGCTTTATGCAGTTCCCACACACACCTCAGCAAACACAACTGCCTTTATTCGAAGCGTTTCTGGCGCAACCGATGGCACCGATCCTGAAAGAAGTGGTCGAACGCCCCTGGAATGCCGAACCCGAAGTATTCAGTGAGCTGTCACTGCGCGGTACGGCCGGGAACTGCCTGAACCTGCTGGCGCCGATCCTTCGCGAATTGAGCGACGATCAGGATGCACGCTGGCTGACACTGATCGCGCCACCTGCCAGCCTCACCCAATCATGGCTGCGGGATGCCGGCCTTAACCGCGAACGCATTTTGTTGCTGCAACCACGAGGCACTCAAAGTGCTCAGCAACTCGCTTGCGAAGCCTTGCGCCTGGGTCGCAGTCACACAGTGGTCACCTGGCTTAACCCGCTGAACACAGGTTCACGGCAACAACTGATCAGCGCTGCACGCATGGGCGACGCTCAAAGTCTGAACATTCGATTGGGTTGATTACAAGTTAAGCGCGCTGTGTGAAGCGCAGGGCTTCTCCAAGGACAGAGAAGCCGATCTGAAGCGGTATCGACAAGAACCTGAAGCAGCCGGGAATCAGTGAAGAACCCGCGGCCCCTCTTCTTTATCAAACTCACCCTCGATCATCCGGCCTGCCATCTGCACGCCGACGCTCAACATCGCCTTGGCGATTTCCACGTGCTGGCCCTGCAGGAATGTCTTGGCATCCTCGGAGAAATCCAGAGTCACCAGAGAACCCTCGTCCTCAGCCCTGCGCAGTTCGATTCGGCCGTCGGGTAACTCGACAATTTCTAGAAAGGACGTTGGCATATAGGTCTGTTCTCCACGAAAGGCAGGGATTATATAGACATCATTCAGGCTTCGCTCGGGATCTTGACCAGCAGCATGTTTCAGATTGCCACCGCGTCAATCACCGTCAGCACTCGTTCAGACCTTCGCGAAAACGAATGGCCAGGCCTTTGAGATTCTGCCGCCAACTCTCCAGTTCTTCACGACTCAACTCTTCGGGCGCCTCTTCTTCATCCAGATTGACTGCCTGAATCAACGGCTGCGTCACGTCGCCCTTGGGCTTGTGAGGCACCCTTGGTGGCTGGAACATTGCCGAGTGTGCCGCCAGCAGTTTTGCCAACCAGGTTTCCGGATTGCCCGCCAACTCAACCATTTCAGCGAGCTCGGGAATCGCGATGGACTCCAGCACTTCGCGGGTCAGCAGCATTTCTGCCCGAGGCGCATTGGCCTGCGGCAGACGGTAAAACCCGGCGATCTCATGGCACAGCCCAAGCAATGCGCCGTATAGATGAAACAACGCCGATTCGCGCCCAGCCTGAATCAGCGCCAACGAATTCATCGCCCGCCCCTCTTCGGCGCGAGCAAGAGCTTCCAGCGACAGACCGGCGAAATAGATTTTCTGATTGGTGCGGGTATAGAGTTCGTGCGCCATGCCGGCAGTCTCCACAGCGAAATAATTGCGTCACACAGACCCGACAGTGTCATGGATCAGCCGATCCCACCGCAAGCACAAAACAAAAAGGCCGCATGAAAACCCGAAGGTTCTCATGCGGCCTTTTCATTGAAGGACTAACGCTTACTCGGCCTTGGCCTTCGCACTGCGCTTGTCTTCAACGGTCCATTTACCACCATCGTAGTACGCCTTCCAGCCAGTAGGCTTACCGTCGACTTCGGTCTGCACGTACTGCTCCTTGGTCTTGCGGCTGTAGCGGATCACCGCTGGCAAACCATCAGGATCCTTCTGCGGCGCATCACACAGGAAGTGATACTTCGGATCGATCTCATCCTTGTGCGGCAGAATCTCGATCACCAGCGGAGCACGGGTCTCGCGGTTTTTCGGGAACTGACTGGCCGCCAGGAACAGGCCGGACGCACCGTCACGCAGAATGTAGGTGTCGTTGACCTTTTCGCATTTCAGCTCAGGCATCTTCACCGGATCCATCTTCGGCGGCGCCGCATCACCGCTCTTCAGCAGTTTGCGGGTGTTTTTGCACGTCGGATTGGTGCAACCGAAGAACTTGCCGAAACGGCCAGTCTTGAGCTGCATCTCGCTGCCGCACTTGTCGCACTCCAGGCTTGGACCTTCGTAGCCCTTGATGCGATAACTGCCCTCTTCGATTTCGTAGCCGGCGCAATCCGGGTTGTTACCGCAGATGTGCAGCTTGCGCTTCTCGTCGAGCAGGTAAGCGTCCATCGCCGTGCTGCAGATCGGGCAGCGATGCTTGCCACGCAGTACCAGCGATTCCGACTCACCTTCGTCGTCCGCAGCGATTTCGTCGCCCGGCACCAGATTGACGGTGGCCTTGCAACGCTCTTTCGGCGGCAGGCTGTAGCCCGAGCAACCGAGGAACACGCCGGTCGAAGCAGTACGGATCTGCATCGGACGACCGCAAGTGGTGCATGGAATATCGGTCATGACCGGCTGGTTGGCACGCATGCCGTTTTCCGGATTCTCGGCTACTTCGAGTTTCTTTTTGAAGTCGCCATAAAACTCGTCCAGCACGTTTTTCCAGTCACGCTCGCCTTGAGCAACGTCATCGAGATTCTCTTCCATGCCGGCGGTGAAGCCGTAGTCCATGAGGTTCGAGAAGCTCTCCGACAGACGCTCGGTAACGATGTCGCCCATCTTTTCCGAGTAGAAACGACGGTTGTGCAGGGTCACGTAGCCGCGATCCTGAATAGTCGAAATGATCGCTGCATAGGTCGAAGGACGACCGATACCACGCTTTTCCATCTCTTTAACCAGGCTGGCTTCCGAGTAACGGGCCGGCGGTTTGGTGAAGTGCTGGGACGGATCAAGCTTGATCAGTTTCATCACGTCGCCCTGTGCCATGTCCGGCAGAACGTCGTCATCGCCCGGCTTGGCAATCTGCGGCATCACGCGAGTGTAACCGTCGAACTTGAGGATACGGCCCTTGGCACGCAGCTCGAAGTCACCGGCACCGACGCTGACCGTGGTCGACAGGTATTGCGCTGGCAGCATCTGGCACGCCAGGAACTGGCGCCAGATCAGCTCGTAGAGGCGCTCTGCATCACGCTCCATGCCCGCCAGCTTGCTCGGAATGGTGTTGGCGTCGGACGGACGAATCGCTTCGTGAGCCTCTTGTGCGCCTTCCTTGCTGCTGTAGACGTTCGGCGTCTCCGGCAGGTACTTCTTGCCGAATTCATCTTCGATGTAAGCACGTGCCATCGTCACGGCATCGGCCGAGAGGTTGGTCGAGTCGGTACGCATATAAGTGATGTAGCCGGCTTCGTACAGACGCTGGGCCATCATCATGGTTTTCTTCACGCCGAAGCCCAGGCGGTTGCTCGCGGCCTGCTGCAAAGTGGACGTGATGAACGGCGCCGACGGTTTGCTGCTGGTCGGCTTGTCTTCGCGCTTGACGATGCTGTAGCTGGAAGCCTTGAGCTTCTCCAGCGCGGCCATGGCCTGAGCTTCGTTCAGCGGCTTGAAGGCTTCGCCTTTCTCGCGAGCGACTTCGAAACGGACGGTCGAGCCTTTGGTGGTGCCGAGATCGGCATGAACTTCCCAGTATTCTTCCGGGTTGAACGCACGAATCTCGCGCTCACGCTCGACCACCAGTTTCACGGCAACCGACTGCACGCGACCGGCGGACAGGCCACGGGCGATCTTCGCCCACAGCAGCGGCGAAACCATGTAACCCACAACGCGGTCGAGGAAGCGACGCGCCTGCTGAGCGTTGACACGATCGATGTCCAGCTCGCCCGGCTGGGAGAACGCTTCCTGAATCGCCTTCTTGGTAATTTCGTTGAACACCACGCGCTTGTAGCGGCTGTCATCACCACCGATGGCTTCGCGCAGGTGCCAGGCAATGGCTTCCCCCTCGCGATCCAAGTCGGTTGCGAGATAGATGGTGTCAGCATCTTTGGCGAGCCGGCGCAGCTCTTCGATGACCTTCTCTTTGCCCGGGAGGATCTCGTACTTGGCTTTCCAGCCATGTTCGGGATCGACACCCATACGCGAGACGAGCTGCTTGCGCGCTTTCTCTTTCGGCGAGAGCACCGGACCTTCGCCCGCAGCAGCCTTGCCGCGCTTGGCGGCTGGCTCTTTGCTGGCGCTAGCCGAACCGCTGGTGGGCAGGTCTCGGATATGGCCGATACTCGACTTCACCACGTATTGGTTACCCAGATACTTGTTGATGGTCTTGGCCTTAGCCGGGGATTCCACAATGACCAGCGATTTGCCCATGGATCAGAAAATTCCTGAATTCTAGAAGTGAAAGGCGGTTGGCGCCTGACGCGGCACCGCTATATATAGTTGATACAAGGTGAGGTCAAGCACAGGGTTCTCTGCGCACTTGCCTCATGCCTTGGAAAAAAGGCTCGGTTCGGCTTGCACCAAAGCAAAGCGTGGCACTTGCTCGCCGTCAACCTCGACCGACTCGAGAAACATGCTCAGAGGACGTACCCAAAAGCCGTAATCGCCATACAGGGCTTGGTAAAAGACCACTTCTTCTTCGGTCTCGGAATGCCGCGCAACACTGAATACGCGGTACTGCGGACCTTTGTAATGTTGGTAGAGCCCTGGTTGTATCGGCATGCTTCGGCCCTCACTCAAATTTTTTCAAAATAAAAACAAAATAAATCCACAAAAACAAAAACCGGGGCACTTGGCCCCGGCTTCCATCGACGAGACGCTTAAACGCGTTCGAAGACGGTGGAGATGCCTTGGCCGAGACCAATGCACATAGTGGCCACCCCGAAGGTGCCGCTATTCTGCTTCATCACGTTCAGCAAAGTGCCGGAAATACGGGCACCGGAGCAACCGAACGGGTGACCCAGGGCGATCGCGCCGCCGTGCAGGTTAACCTTCTCGTTCATCTTGTCGAGAACTTTCAGATCTTTCAGCACTGGCAAAGCCTGTGCAGCGAAAGCTTCGTTGAGCTCGAAGAAGTCGATATCGTTGATACCCAGACCCGCACGCTTCAGCGCTTTCTGCGTGGCCGGAACTGGACCATAGCCCATGATTGCCGGATCCACACCCGCCACTGCCATCGAACGGATCACTGCCATTGGCTGGATACCCAGATCCTGAGCACGCTGCGCCGACATCACGATCATGCACGAAGCACCATCAGTGATCTGCGAGGAAGTACCGGCAGTCACGGTGCCGCCCTTTGGATTGAAGGCAGGCTTGAGGGCCGCCAGACTTTCCAGGGTGGTTTCCGGACGAATGGTTTCGTCATAGTCGAACAGTTTCAGGAAACCGTTCTCGTCGTAGCCCTGCATCGGGATGATTTCGTCTTTGAACTTGCCTTCCACAGTTGCCTTGTGGGCCAACTGGTGGGAGCGCACGCCGAAAGAGTCCTGTTGTTCGCGAGTGATGCCGTGCATTTTGCCCAGCATTTCAGCGGTCAGGCCCATCATGCCCGAGGCTTTCGCCGCATACAGCGACATGTGCGGGTTCGGATCGACACCGTGCATCATGCTCACGTGGCCCATATGCTCGACGCCGCCAACCACGAATACGTCACCGTTGCCAGTCATGATCGCTTGCGCAGCAGTGTGCAACGCGCTCATCGACGAGCCACACAGACGGCTGACGGTCTGGCCGGCCGAAGTGTGCGGGATCTGGGTCATCAGCGACGCCATGCGCGCGATGTTCCAGCCCTGCTCCAAGGTCTGGTTGACGCAGCCCCAGATCACGTCCTCGACTTCGGCAGGATCGACCTTGCTGTTGCGTTCCAGCAATTTGCTGATCAGGTGCGCCGACATGTCTTCGGCGCGGGTGTTGCGGTGCATGCCGCCCTTGGAGCGGC
>NZ_JBIUWQ010000082.1:0-18481 GCF_044743525.1 Pseudomonas sp. NPDC087598
CGCGCTGGACGTCGCTGTCCCAGTACGCGCCTCTCACCCGGCGGCTCCTCAGCCGATGCCGGCTGCGGCGAGCCAGGTCGATCACGTAGTCGATCACGTACGGGCAACGCTTCTGGTAAGCCTGGATCACGAAACCGATGCCGTTCCAGCCAGTCAGTTGCGGTTCGAAGCACAGACGCTCAAGCAGATCCAGCGACAGCTCGAGGCGGTCGGCTTCTTCGGCGTCGATGTTCAGGCCGATGTCGTATTGCTTGGCCAGCAGGGTCAGCGACAGCAGGCGCGGATACAGCTCGTCCATCACACGCTCGTACTGCGCACGGCTGTAACGCGGGTGCAGTGCCGACAGCTTGATGGAGATGCCCGGGCCTTCATAAATCCCACGACCGTGGGAGGCTTTGCCGATCGAGTGAATGGCTTGTTCGTACGACGCCAGGTACTTCTGCGCATCGTGTTCGGTCAGTGCCGCTTCACCGAGCATGTCGTAGGAATAACGGAAGCCTTTGGCTTCGAACTTGCTCGCATTGGCCAGCGCTTCGGCGATAGTTTCGCCGGTGACGAACTGCTCGCCCATCAGGCGCATGGCCATGTCGACGCCCTTGCGGATCATCGGTTCACCGCTCTTGCCGATGATGCGGCTCAGCGACGAGGTCAGGCCGGCTTCATTGTGCGTCGAGACCAGTTTGCCGGTCAGCAGCAGGCCCCAAGTGGCGGCGTTGACGAACAGCGAAGGGCTGTTGCCCAAATGCGGGTGCCAGTTGCCGGTGCTGATCTTGTCGCGGATCAGCGCATCGCGAGTGCCTTTGTCCGGGATACGCAGCAGCGCTTCGGCCAGGCACATCAGTGCCACGCCTTCCTGGGACGACAGGGAAAATTCCTGCAGCAGGCCTTGAACAATGCCTGCACGGCCGCCGGCACTTTTCTGGTTACGCAGTTTTTCGGCGATGGAGGCGGCGAGCTTGTTGGTCGCCTCGGCCATCGGTGCCGGCAGGCGCGCCTGCTCGATCAGCATCGGCACGACTTCCGGCTCAGGGCGACGGTAAGCGGCGGTAATCGAAGCGCGCAGTACCGATTGCGGCAGGATGCTTTCAGCGAATTCGAGGAAGCATTGGTGGGCGTGATCGGTATGCAGTTCGCCAGCGTCGTCGGCGTCCTTGGCGGTCAAACCGTTCAGCTCGGTCAGGGTTGCACCACCCTCGAGTTTTTCCAGGTAATTGAAAATTGCCTGCTTGATCAGCCAGTGCGGTGTGCGATCAATCGAGGTCGCGGCCGCCTTCAGGCGCTCGCGGGTCGGGTCATCGAGTTTGACCCCAAGGGTGGTGGTAGCCATATTTTTATCCTCATGGTTGCCACAGTTGCGTGGCATCAGCTGGCGGCAAGATTAGCCGCGCACTGAAAGAGGTGCAACCGGGTGCAACCCTTTTTTTGTCGGAATAATAGGCAGCTCGTCAGGAATTATTTTCTGGTACGAAAGTGCTGCTCCTGCTTGGTGCTTTTGCTTCTAGCAAAGGGCTAGGACTGCGCTAAAAGGGAGCAAAAACGGGGTGATTGTCGATAAATCCGACTAGGTGCAACTAATTCTCACGAAACTGGTTGCACCTTATTTGATTTGTTGCATAGCATTCGCGCCCTAGGTGCAACCGGGAATAACCCGGTGTACCCGGCTGATGGCTTTCCTGGGGAAACATCAGTCCTAAATGCGCGGGATCCCGGATCGTCTGCCAAACGTCGTCGTTTGCGTGCGGTTCACCACCGCCGCTACATAAAAACAAAGCCAGGGCGTAACTCAATGAGCGTAAGCAATCCAACCCTGATCACGTTCGTGATCTACATCGCAGCAATGGTGCTGATCGGCTTGATGGCCTATCGCTCCACCAACAACCTTTCTGACTATATTCTCGGTGGTCGCAGCCTGGGCAGCGTCGTCACCGCACTGTCGGCCGGTGCTTCCGACATGAGTGGCTGGTTGTTGATGGGCCTGCCAGGCGCCATCTATATGTCCGGTCTGTCCGAAAGCTGGATCGCCATCGGTCTGATCATCGGTGCCTACCTGAACTGGCTGTTTGTTGCCGGCCGTCTGCGCGTGCAGACCGAGCATAACGGCGACGCCCTGACCCTGCCGGACTACTTCGCCAGCCGTTTTGAAGACAAAAGCGGCCTGCTGCGGATCATCTCGGCCATCGTGATTCTGGTGTTCTTCACGATTTACTGCGCTTCCGGCATCGTGGCCGGCGCCCGTCTGTTCGAAAGCACCTTCGGCATGTCCTACGAGACAGCGCTGTGGGCCGGTGCTGCGGCGACGATTGCCTACACCTTTATCGGCGGTTTCCTCGCGGTGAGCTGGACTGACACCGTACAAGCCACCCTGATGATTTTCGCGCTGATCCTCACGCCGATCATCGTCCTGCTGGCCACCGGCGGCGTCGACACCACGTTCCTGGCGATCGAAGCACAGGATCCAAGCAACTTCGACATGCTCAAAGGCACCACCTTCATCGGCATCATCTCGCTGATGGGCTGGGGTCTGGGTTATTTCGGTCAGCCGCACATCCTCGCGCGTTTCATGGCGGCGGATTCGGTGAAATCGATTGCCAAGGCGCGTCGCATCTCCATGACCTGGATGATCCTGTGCCTGGGCGGCACCGTCGCTGTCGGTTTCTTCGGTATCGCTTATTTCTCGGCGCACCCGGAATTGGCAGGCCCTGTCACCGAGAACCACGAGCGTGTGTTCATCGAACTGGCGAAGATTCTCTTCAACCCATGGATTGCCGGTGTGCTGCTGTCGGCCATTCTGGCTGCCGTCATGAGCACCCTGAGCTGCCAGTTGTTGGTGTGCTCCAGCGCCCTGACAGAAGACTTCTACAAAACCTTCCTGCGTAAATCCGCCTCGCAAACCGAACTGGTCTGGGTCGGCCGCGCGATGGTATTGCTGGTTGCACTGATCGCGATCGCTCTGGCCGCCAACCCGCAAAACCGTGTACTGGGCCTGGTGTCCTACGCCTGGGCTGGTTTCGGTGCCGCGTTCGGTCCGGTTGTACTGATCTCGGTGATCTGGAAAGGCATGACCCGCGACGGCGCACTGGCCGGTATCCTGGTCGGCGCAATCACCGTGGTGGTGTGGAAACATTTCGAACTGCTGGGTCTGTACGAAATCATCCCTGGCTTCATCTTCGCCAGTCTGGCGATCTTCATCGTCAGCAAGCTCGGTTCGCCAAGCAAAGGCATGGTGATGCGCTTCGAAGCGGCGGAAAAAGATTTCAACCTGAACAAGTAATGCACTGAGCTTCGGCTCACAAAAGAACGGCCCGTCTCCTACAAGGAACGGGCCGTTTTTTATTGCCTGCAATCTCTGACTCGCCGCGAATCCTTGTAGGAGTGAGCCTGCTCGCGATAGCGTTCTGACATTCAAAGTTGATGTCGACTGATACACCGCAATCGCGAGCAGGCTCACTCCTACAGGGGATGCTGGTGGATTTGAGGGATTTGTCTGTAGTCGGATGCGCTGATTTCAGAAGGATTATTCGACAGAAAAAGTAGGGCAAATCTGATTTTCCCGCCGTCCGCTCAATCACCCTTGCGCCTCATGCAGAATCGCCCGCCCTCACTCTGCAGAGAAACATCGGATGTTCGCGCCTGCCAATCAACCGCGCTTCACGTTGACCCTCGAAGGCGCCCAACACGACCTCAAAGTCCTTGAGTTCACGGGCAAGGAAGCCATCAGCCAACCCTATCGTTTCGAGCTGGAACTGGTCAGCGAACGGCCGGATCTCGATCTCGAAAGCCTGCTGCACTGTCAGGCGTTTCTGAGCTATGAGGCGGACGGTTCCGGTGTACACGGTCAGATTTATCAGGTCGGGCAGGGTGACTCCGGCAAACGTCTGACGCGCTATCACATCAGCCTGGTACCGCGTCTCACCTACCTCGGGCACCGGACCAATCAGCGGATTTTCCAGCATCAAACTGTTCCGCAGATCGTCGCGCAGATTCTCAAGGATCACGCGATCCTGCGCGATGTCTTCGAATTTCGCCTCGGCAGCGATTACCCGGTACGTGAGTATTGCGTGCAATACGCCGAGAGCGATCTGGCGTTCATCCAGCGTCTGTGTGCGGAAGTCGGCATTCATTACCACTTTCAGCACAGTCCCGAGGGGCATCTGCTGGTATTCGGCGATGACCAGACCGTGTTTCCGCGGTTGGCCGAACCGACGCTCTATCTTCCGGGTAGCGGTATGGTCGGAGGGGCGCCGGCAATCAAGCGCTTCAATGTTCGTGTAGAAACCCGCACCAGCGTTGTATCCCGGCGCGACTACAACTTTGAAAAACCGCGTTTACAACTGCAAAGCCGTATCGACAGCGAACAGCGACCGGTGCTTGAGGACTATCACTTTCCCGGTCAATTCAACGATCGTGAAACCGGTAAGCATCTCGCGCAGCGCGCACTTGAAAGGCATGTCGCCGATTACCGTCAGGCCGAGGGCATCAGCGATGAATCCGCACTGGTTTGTGGACATTTCCTGCAACTGACCGAGCATCCACGTCAGGACTGGAATGACCTTTGGTTGCTGACAGCGATTGAACATCGTGGGCGCCAGCCGCAAGTCCTGGAAGAATCGGCGACCAGTGACGAGGAAACCTTCCAGGGCTACCGTAATACCTTTCTTGCTACGCCGTGGGAGGTGTTCTTCCGCCCAGCCCTTGGGCCGGAAAAGCCACGGATGCTCGGTTATCAACCTGCTGTCGTTACCGGGCCGAAAGACACGGAAATCCACTGCGACGAATACGGTCGGGTCAAGGTGCAACTGGCCTGGGATCGCGATGGCGAATTGAACGAGCACTCCAGTTGCTGGCTGCGCGTCGCCACCGGTTGGGCCCACGACCGTTACGGCAGCGTGCTGATTCCACGGGTCGGCATGGAGGTGCTGGTCGGTTTCATCGACGCCGATGCCGACAAACCTCTGGTGGTCGGTTGCCTGCCCAACGCCGCCACCCCGGTGCCGCTGGATCTGCCGGCAGACAAGACCCGCAGCATTTTCCGCAGCCAGAGCAGCCCGGGTGGTGGCGGCTACAACGAACTGCGCATCGAGGACAAAAAAGGCGCCGAGGAAATCTACCTGCGCGCCCAGCGAAACTGGACTCAGCATGTCTTGCACGATCAACAGGTGCAGGTCGACAACGCGCGCAGCATCGTCGTCACCGGCCTTGCCAAACATGAGTTGAAGGCTGACGAACAGCGCATCACCCACGGCCAGCGGCAGACCGAAGTGAAACAGGACGATCACCTGACAGTGGTCGGTGACCGGCATATCCGCGTGAGCAGTCAGGCGCTCAATGCCAGTGCGCAATTTCATGTCAGCGCCGGCCAGCAAGTGGTCATCGATGGCGGTGCGAGCGCGACGATTCAGGCGGGCGGGCAGTGGATCAACATCGGCCCCGGCGGAATTTTCAGCAGCGTGCCGATCATGGTTGGTGGTGCGCCGATGGTGGCGATGAGTGCCACGCCGGTTGTGCCAGGGTTGCCAGAGAAACTGATTGCAGCGCCGGCGGCCATTCTGACCGCGGCACAGATCATGAGCTTCAAGGGCGACGCGCCATTCTGTGAAGAATGTGAGCGTTGCAAGGACGGTGTCTGTGCAGCCTGATTTTATAAAGCCTTCGGAGTGGCTGGTGCGTGAGCCGCTGAAATCTTCTGAACAGTTGTTCGCTATCTTCAGTCATGCCAGCAACGCCAAGCCACCGATGGTAGGGGCGAGCCCGATTTGGGCGGACACGATTTACGCCGAGTGGGATGCCGTGATGCCCTTCGTGGGAATTGTCCCGGCAGACAGTGAGTTCCTCGATTGGGTGGCGACTACGGAGTCTCGCGATTGGGGCTGGCTGGCGGTGTCTTCGGCGAGTCTCGAAGTAGTGGTTGAGCATTTTCGCAGCTTGACCCAAGTATTGATGCCGGACGGCAAAGCGGTATTTTTTCGCTTCTGGGATGGGCGGTTTCTGTTGCCAGTCTTGCAGTCGAAAGCAGTGGATACGGCGCAGCTATTGCCCGTGATCTCGCGCGGCTTGATCAACGGTCAGGCCGTTGATCTCTGGGGCCGGGCGCAGGTTTCGGGGCAGGTGTTTCCTTGGTGGACGGTGCCGGAATCGGTGTTGGCTTCGGCGAGTGATGAGGTACGCGTCGGCAATGCCGTGCAGTGGCTGAGCGAGGAGCATCCGGGCCTGTTCGAGGCGTTTCCTGTGCAGGTCTTGCGTTGCAAGGTCAGGCAGTTTTTTCAGGTCGCAACGTCGGAAGAATCGTCGCAGTCAGCGTTGTTGGAGTATTTGCTGACAGAGTCGGAGTGAGGTTTCCGGGCGATGGCCTCGGACATTTCCTTCGAGTCGCGGCGGTTTTCATGAACTGGTGGGCGGTGGGGTGCAGGGATAGTCTTGGATTGTCACCGCAGATGCGGCGACAGGGTGTAGGAGCCTTGAGACTAGAAGAGTGCATAAGCGTCATTGCCCGATTTACGGCAGTCTACGTGCGTCCGTAAGATCATTTGCGGCGGTTATGCGCGGGCACGCTTCGGCGTGGCCGAGTTCTCTGGTCTCGGTACTCCTACCCCGCGCATGGCTGCCACCCAAACCCGTAGGAGGGTATTGGTGGAAGCCCACTTCAATACCAGAGGTTCAAAAGATGACGACGCTTAAGCCCGATCCACCCTACGTAAAACACATCCCCCATCCTGACAACCGCTACATGGCCCTGACCAGCAACTGCAGCGACATGCCCACGCTGTTCGTCGACACCCACGCCCCTTCCGACGTCCTGATGGACGCCGCCAACTACCGCATCCGCACGGTCGTCCAGGTACTGGAAAACCTGTGCATGCGCGGCTCGATCGAATGCGATTCCCTGATCCTCAGCGACTTCGCCAAACTCTGCGCCATCCCGTTGCGCGACGGCTGTGATTTGCTCGACGTCATCGGACGACGCTTGGGCGCCACGCCTTCCTGAAACCGCAAGATCAAAAGATCGCAGCCTGCGGCAGCTCCTGCACGGGATCATCTGTAGGAGCTACTGAAGGCTGCGATCTTTTGACGTTGAGGCGACTATAGGAGCGTAATCAATTAGAGATATACGCATCCTGCGACTTGATAAACGCTTCGAAGGCTGGAGAGTTGTAAATTTCGAGGCAAGAATAAAACACAACATTTTTGCCCGACTGCTTGCTGGTAGAAGAGGCCTTCGCGTATGCGTCAGTCATGAATTTTTCGGTTTCCGCATAAGGGTCATGGATGACTTCAAGCGTATCTTCATCCTGCGATATTGCGTGCTGCCCTCTACCCATCGCGGAGTAAGCGCCAATAGCTAGTCCGATGTCCGATTTGATGTCCGACTTATTTTTGAATTGATCCGAAATGCAGTTGGCGAGGCCGTAATTTTTTAGTGAAATCCTCGCACTGTTTACGTCTATCTCATTTGAAAGGGCATTTACTGAAAACCCAAGAATGCTTAATGCTACGAGTAGCCGGAATTTCATCCCTTTAACTCCCAGAAGTTGATCTTTTCCAGTGTCACGCCTGGACGTTCGTAAGTGTGGCTTTCTGGACGGTGGTAGTCACTGTTGTCACCAGTGCTGTTGCCGTTCCACAGAGTCGCATGACCTGTAGCATCGAGCCATCCTGTGATCTCCATGATGATCACACCTTTTTTTCCATTGATAAAATTGGCCTCGCTCATTTTTAGCTCGCGATCCGGAGCGCCCCAGTTGTGCTTCAGGAACGCCAGGAAGTCTGCGACTTTCATGATGTAAGGGAGTTGATCTGCGCCGGCCAGACGATAAATGGATTTGTTCGGAATGATCGTTCCTTTCGGTATTTTGTATCCACCATAGTTAAACCCTCTACTTATCCTCAGGGCGCATGCGTTTGCGTAAGCATCAGGTTTTTCCGCTCTGGCCGCTTCGACATTGCCTCCCACGAGCGTGTACACATCAATCGAGCTTTTAAGACCAACTTCTGCGTAGGCTGCCCACAAGGTGCTGAATTTTGGCCTTTTTACGAGGATATTGGATGTAACGACCCCTGCACTGATATTGAGCTGAGCCATTAAATTTCTCCCTCCATGTCAAAGGCTTCAGCCTCAAAAGCGTTTGGAATGATCGCTATACCCTTCGGGCCCACGGTGCCAGATAGCGTTTTTTCTGTTGCACCGCTGATCGTTACGGTAACGGTCTCGCCGGGTGAATAGCCGGAAGTTTTCACATGAATATTCAAGTCGGTATAAAAGCGCGATACCGAGTCCACCGGCGTTTGGTTGGCTCCATATGAAAACGTTATGCGTTGAATACTTTTCGGTTTGGGGATCAAAGGAATGATGGGAGAGAAGCTGGCAGCGCTATGTTCGCCTCCACCAACGACGGATGATTGAGCAAACAAAACAGTGTTGGACTTTGGCGGACGGCCACACGCTACATAATCACCCTCAAGCGCAACCAGTCCGGCAGGCAGAGTGATAGTTCGCGGGCCTACCGCGACAATCGGGCCTTTACCCGGAGGGCATACGGGACAGCTGGCCATATGGCCGAGAGATGAAGTGCTCACCGCGTAATCAATGTTGATTCCGATGTTTCCTTCCAAAACCGCGCCCCCGGTTGATGTAGGGGCGCCGATACCGATCACCTTTCTTCCCATGTAAATTTCCCTCTTTACAGGTTTTAAGTGGGGGGATATTCGGATTCCCTTCGCTTATGCGACGACGGTTATCCTGCGGCAAGATGTTTCTTGATGTTGCTCGTGCAGTTACGGGAAACCGCCCATAGGTACGTCTACGCCGTAATCCAGGTACAGGAAAATCTATGCATGCGCGGCTCGATCGAATGCGACTCTCTCATCCTCAGCGACTTCGCCAAACTCTGCGCCATTCCCTTGCGCGACGGCTGTGATTTGCTCGATGTCATCGGCAAGCGATTAGGCGCAATGCCAACCTGAGTTCCGCGATGACTCAGTATTGTGGCGAGGGGATTTATCCCCGATGGTCTGCGCAGCGGACCCTGGATCCGCAAACACGCTGTTTCAGGCGTACCGCGTCGGGTGGTTTTGGGGCTGCTGCGCAGCCCATCGGGGATAAATCCCCTCGCCACAGGGAGCTTGTTGTCTGTCCGCTCGGCTGTGAACCCCTGACTTGCCGCCCGGTAAAAGGTAAACTTTGCGCCCTTCGCAGGAGCAGCCATGAATTATCGTCACGCCTTCCATGCCGGCAATCACGCCGATGTGTTCAAACACCTGACCTTGACCCGTCTCATCGCCCTGATGTCGCGCAAGGAGCAGCCGTTTGCCTATCTCGACAGCCACGCCGGCATCGGTCTGTATGACTTGCAGGGCGATCAGGCCAACCGTACCGGTGAGTACCTGGAAGGGATCGCGCGCTTGTGGGATCAGCCGGATCTGCCGGCGCTGACCGCCGACTACATGAAGGTACTGCACGAGATGAATCCGGATGGCCAGTTGCGCTATTACCCGGGTTCGCCAGAACTGGCGCGGCGCCTGACCCGCCCGCAGGATCGGGTGATGCTCAACGAGAAGCATCCGGAAGACGGCGTGCTGCTCAAGGACAACATGGCCGGTGATCGTCGGGTGAAAGTGCATCTGGGCGAGGGCTGGCATGTGGCGCGGGCGATGTTGCCGGTGCAGGAGAAGCGTGCGGTGATGTTGATTGATCCGCCGTTCGAGCAACTCGATGAAATGCAGCGTTGTGCGGCGTCGATGAAAGAGGCGATTGGCCGGATGCGTCAAACTGTGGCGGCGATCTGGTATCCGGTGAAGGATCAGCGTGCGTTGCGTCGGTTCTATCAGGATCTGGCCGGTACCGGTGCGCCGAAGTTGTTGCGTGTTGAGCTGCTGGTGCATCCGCTGGACACGCCGAACAGCCTGAACGGTTCGGGCATGGCGATTGCCAATCCGCCGTGGGGGCTTGAGGAAGAGTTGCGTGAGCTGCTGCCGTGGTTGTCGAAAAAGCTTGGGCAGACCCAGGGTGGCTGGCAAATGGATTGGTTGATTGCCGAGAGCTGATCGGTGGGTTTAACGGTGTCTGATCGGACGCCTTCGCGGGCAAGCCCGCTCCCACAAGGTCGTGCGCGATTCCAGAATCTGCGCGAACCCTGTGGGAGCGGGCTTGCCCGCGATGTTTTTAGGGCTTAGTTACCCGCCAGACTCGGTGGCATGCAAACGCCCGTGCCGCCAATCCCGCAGTAGCCTTCCGGATTTTTCGCCAGATACTGCTGGTGATATGCCTCGGCGAAGTACACGGTCGGTGCCTGTTCGATCTCGGTGCTGATCTCGCCCAGGCCTGCTTTCGACAGCTCTGCCTGATAGGTCGCCTTGCTCTTCAGCGCCGCATCCAGGTGCTCAGGCGAAGTCGCATAAATCACCGAGCGGTACTGCGTGCCGATGTCGTTGCCCTGACGCATGCCCTGCGTCGGGTTGTGCAATTCCCAGAACATCGCCAGCAGTTCTTCGTAGCTGACTTTAGCCTTGTCATACACCACCAACACCACTTCAGCGTGGCCGGTCAGGCCCGAGCAGACTTCTTCGTAAGTCGGGTTCGGGGTGAAGCCGCCGGCATAACCAACGACCGTGCTGACCACGCCGTCACGCTGCCAGAAGCGCCGTTCGGCGCCCCAGAAACAGCCCAGACCGAAGATTGCAAAATCGACGTCCTGGAAAAACGGGCCAAGCAGCGGGGTTTCTTCGAAGACGAAATGCTTTTCCGGCAGGGTCATCGCGGTTTCGCGGCCGGGCAGAGCTTGTTCTTTAGTCGGGAGCACGTTTTTGTTCACCAGTATTTCCGAGCGCAGAACCATGATCGTTCCTCTCAGTCAGGATGGGATGTAAAAAGTAGACCGCCAGTGTGCCCAATGATGCCGAGTTAATCACTACCCAAAATATGCGGGTACTCGCACACATTGTAGGCCTTCGCCTGCTCGCGATTGCGGTGGGTCAGTCAGAGGATTTGTTGCTGACACACCGCAATCGCGAGCAGGCGAAGGCCTACAAGGGATATACGGTGATTAGAGGCAGAGCGGGCCGCGCGGGTAGCGCTTAAGGGCCTGGATCAACTCGGCACCGGGAATCGGCCGGTCGAACAGGTAGCCCTGGCCGACGTCGCACCGGTGGCGGCGCAGGAATGCCAGTTGTTCAGCCGTCTCGATACCCTCTGCGACAACCTTGAGCTTGAGGTTGTGAGCCATGGCGATCACCGCTGAGGTGATTTCCATGTCGTCCTGGTTGTCCGGGATTTCGTGGATGAAGCTGCGATCGATCTTGATGATGTCGATCGGAAATTTCTTCAGGTAGCTGAGTGACGAGTAGCCGGTGCCGAAGTCGTCCATGGCTAGGGTCAGGCCCAGGCGCTTGAGCTGATCGAGCTGCAAGTGCGTGTCTTCGGTGGCTTCCAGCAGCAGACCTTCGGTCAGTTCCAGTTCGAGCAGATTGGCCGGCAGCGCTTCTTCCTTGAGGATGTTGGCGATGGACGCGACCAGGTCCGGATCGGAGAACTGCTTGGGCGAGAGGTTGATCGCCACTTGCAGATTACCCATGCCGGCGGCGGTCAGCGCTTTGCTCATGCGGCAGGCCTGGCGGGCGATCCATTTGCCGATCGGAATGATCAGCCCGGTTTCTTCGGCGACACTGATGAACTGGTCCGGGCGGATCATGCCGCGCTCGGGGTGATTCCAGCGCAACAGCGCTTCCATGCCCAGCAAGCGACCACTGCGCAGGCACAGCTTAGGCTGGTAGAACACGTCCAGCTCATTCTGGGTCAGGGCGCGACGCAGGTTGTTCTCGACGAACAGCTTGTAGCTGGCCTCGGCGTTCAGGGCTTCGGTGAACACCTGCACCTGATGTTTACCGTTGGCCTTCGCCTTGTGCAGGGCGAGGCCGGCGTTGCGCATCAGGGTTTGCGGATCGCGGCCGTGCAGCGGCGCACAGGCGAGGCCCACGGAGCCGGTGACGCTGATCAACTGGTTGTCGACGAACATCGGCTTGTCGAGGGTTGCCAGCAGTTGGTTGGCAATCTGTTGGCCGGTGGCAAGATCGGTGTCGTCGAGCAGCACGGCAAATTCGTTACTGGCGAAACGGGCGAGGCTACCGCTCGGGCTCAGGCTGTTGCGCAGGCGTCGAGCCAGACTGATCAGCAGTTTGTCGCCGGTCTGGTGGCCGAGGCTGTCGTTGATTCGCTTGAAATTGTCGATGTCCACCAGCAGCAGGCTGATCGGGGTATCGCTATCCCGGGCGAAGCGTTCGTCGAGATTGCGGATAAACGCCGGCCGGTTACCGAGGTTGGTCAGGTTGTCGGTGTAGGCCAGACGCTCGATGCGCTGTTGCGCCAGTTTGGTCTGGGTGATGTCTTCGTAGATGCCGATGTAGTGGGTCAACTCGCGGTTGTCGCCATACACCTTGGAAATCGACAGCTGGCCCCAGTACGGTTCGAGGTTCTTGCGCCGGCTCTTGAATTCACCCTGCCAACTGTTGCTCTTGGCCAGGGCAGAGGGTGCGTCGAACAGCAGTTCGCTGAGGTTTTCCAGGGCCGGCAGTTCCGACAGGCGCTGGCCGTGGACTTCCTCGGTGGTGTACTGGGTGATCGCGGTGAAGCTCGGGTTGACGTACTCGACCACGCCGTCGCAGTTGACCAGCAAGAAGGCGTTGGCACTTTGCTCGACTGCACGCTGGAACAGGTGCAGGGCGCTGGTGGCGGTGCGGCGGTTGTGGTTGTTGATGACTTGCGCGAACTGGTCGGCCAACTCGCCGGCAAAGGCGATTTCGTCGGACTGCCAGGCACGGGTGACGCCGGTCTGCTCCAGACACAACACACCGACTACTTGGCCGTCGACGCGAATACTGGCGTCGAGCATCGCGTTGACGTCACGCGGGCGCAGGGCTTCGGCCATCTCGCGGGTACGCGGATCACGCATCGCGTTGTGTGCGTCGATGGCGCGGCTGCTGTGCAGCGCTTCCATGTAGTCGGGGAAGCTGCTGACGTCGATCACGTCCGGCAGGAGGTATTCCTGCGTGGCGCGGTGGTAGGCCGAGATCGGCACCAGTTGCTGGCCTTCGAGGTTCCACAGGCTGGCACAGTCGATTTCATAGATATCGCAGGCGCAGCGGGTGATCAGTTCGGCGGCTTCCTGCAACGAGTTGTGTGTGCTGTAGCGCTGACGGGCGAGCAGCAGAATCAGATCTTGCTGGGCGCGCACGCGTTCGAGGTGTTGCAGTTGTTCCTGCTGGGCGCGCTGGTTGAGTTCGAGGGCGATTTGCAGGCGGGAGTTCTGGGTTTCGAGGTCAACGGAAGGCAGTAGCGGCACTTCGTCGAAGAGGTCATCGACCGCCAGCAGATAGCCGCGCAGCAGATGCCGATTGTGTTGTTTGTAGGCTTCGCCAAGTTCGAGGATGCTCAGCGCGCCAGCGGCGGTGTGCAGGGTGTAGCGCACCAGATAATGCGGGCTGCTGGCGAGTTGTTGCTGAATCGCGTCGTGCAGTTGGTAGCGCGCTTCCGGCTCCATCAGGCTGGCGTAGGGCGAGCCGACCAGCGCGCAGAGTTCTACGGCCGGCTGACCGAACTGGCGTTCGCAGTTTGGATCGAGAAACAGCATCGCCCAGCTGGCTTCATTCAAGCGCTCGAAACGCAGCATGCCGAGCCGCGAGGGCACAGGCAACTGCGTCACTACCTCGGCCGCCATACGGCTGGCGGCATCGGGTTGGCTCTTCATGAAGGGAACTCGCTTGGAAATATGCTGAACGCGCCGGGCTCTCGCCCTCTTTACTGTTGCCTGCGGCAAGGTTGCATCATTGCGGCACTGACTGACAAGAGTGATGAAGGCCAAGTGCTATAAGAATGTGTCGGCTGCGTTGGGCATTTCTCCAGCGCCGTTCAGAAAAGAGCAAAAGATCGCAACCTGCGGGATTCTTCAGGCGCCGCTGAAGGCTGCGATCTATAAAGGCTCAGCTCAGTTTTATGACGATCGACTGCAGCTTTTTCCCATCCCGATCATGGTAATTGACCAAAATTTGATCAACCTCAACCACCACATGGGCAAAGTTGTCCTCACTGATCACGTTGCTGGTCAACTCATGCCGATAATCGCCCGCCGCCGTCGTCACCAGTGGCTGGTCAAGAATGAAGGTGGATGCCTTGGCGTACGGCAGCAACTTGCTGTTGCACAGGGGCGAGGAGACGATGGTGTGCACTTCGAAGTCCGGGGTTTCGCTGTGGGTCAGGCGCGAGGTCAACGAACCGTGCACGTCACCGGAAATGAATACGACGTTCTTGATGTGCCGAGTGCGGATGGTTTCCAGAAGACGCAGACGCTGTTCCGGGAAGGCCTTCCAGGCATCATCGCCGAGCACTTTGCGATCCGGATAGAACATCACGCTGGTGACCACGAACTTGACCCGCGCCGGGCTGTTGATCAGCCATTTGAGTAGCGCCTGTTCCTGCGCCTCATCAAGGATGCGTCGATCATCGGCCGACAAATTGCGCCGGGTGCGGCTGTCGGTGACAAACCATTCAATATCGCCGTCGCTGAATTGATACCAGTAATGTTCAAGTTTAGAACGGTTGACTTGGCCGTTATCTGTCAGTTCATGTGCCGGGCTGTGACTGACTTGATACAACTCATAGGCAGCCATGGCATTGCGGTATAACTCGCCATCGGACTTTCCGGCATTGGCGGGCCAGTTATCTTCTATCTCGTGATCATCGAGAATCATGTAAGTCGAAGTGCCAGACATCAAATGTTTAATATTGGGTTGGGAAAAGGCCGCGCGGTATTTGCTGAGTATGTCTTTGTATTCGCGATCCGGTGCAATCAGATTGAGGTCGTCGACATAGATTTGATCACCGGTCATGAGCGTTGCGCTGATTGCGGGTTGTGCGCCTTCAATCAATTGACTGATTGAAGCAAAGATCCTGTCGCCCAAATGCGGCAACGATGCAATACCGGCGGTCATGCGCAAGTAGCGGCAAGACCCGACGATGTAAGCCTTGGGTTGCATGGCTTTGCTGGAGCGCGTGTGCAGGCGGTAGATCTCCCGTGGCCATTGCAGTGGCAACTCGGCGATAGAGTCTGTGGTGTGTACCGGATTCATCGGGCTGAACCAGCCGGCCTGATATTCATACTCGGTGTCCGAGCTCAAATTATCAAGTACAAGAACTTCCGACATGTCGCGCAATTCGCTCAGTCTGGCGAAGAGGGTTTTTGACCATTGTTGTGTTCCGGAAAGGCGATAGCGTATTCCGCCAAATGCCGGGGCATTGTTTTGTCGGTTGCCGCGAATAAAGATGCGTGCGTGGTTAGTTGTAACGTGGCCGATGATCGGGCCGATAGTCGGTTTCAACATGTCGAATCCATTCGAGTGAGTGATGCGTAAATAAGTAGTTTGTGCAAAGTTCGGTTGATTAACTTTGTTGTGCCAAGGTTAGTTGTATCGCGAGTAAAAAAGTCGGCGCGAAGTCGACTGGAGTTGTGGCTGAAATCAGCGCTACTTGTAGGAAAAATACGCAGGAAGGTTTATTTCGGACAAAAAAAAGCCCCGTCAATTGACGGGGTTGAGGTACGAGCGTGTGGCGCTCGAAAACGTGAAACACAAGTGGCCCTCCGTTGCCGGAGGGCCGCTTGGGATTACAGCAGGATGGTACGGATGTCCGCCAGCAGGCTGCCCAGACGCTGGGTGAAGCGTGCGGCAGCGGCGCCGTTGATCACACGGTGATCGTACGACAACGACAGCGGCAGCATCAGTTTCGGCTGGAAGGCTTTGCCGTCCCAGACTGGCTGGATGGTTGCCTTGGAAACACCGAGGATCGCCACTTCCGGCGCGTTGACGATCGGCGTGAAGCCGGTGCCGCCAATGTGGCCGAGGCTGGAAATGGTGAAGCAGGCGCCTTGCATGTCGTCAGCGGTAAGCTTCTTGTCGCGGGCCTTGGCGGCCAGCGCAGCGGCTTCGGCTGCCAGTTGCAATAGACTCTTCTGGTCGACGTTCTTGATGACCGGTACCAGCAGGCCATCCGGGGTGTCGACGGCGAAGCCGATGTTGACGTACTTCTTGCGGATGATCGCTTTGCCGCTTGGCGCCAGCGAACTGTTGAAGTCCGGCAGCTCCTTGAGCATGTGTGCGCACGACTTGAGCAGCAGCGGCAGGATGGTCAGCTTGACGCCGGCCTTCTCTGCTACGGCTTTCTGCGCCACGCGGAACGCTTCCAGCTCGGTGATATCAGCCGAATCGAACTGAGTCACGTGCGGGATGTTCAGCCAGCTGCGGTGCAGGCTCGACGCGCCGATCTGCATCAGGCGAGTCATCGGCACTTCTTCGATTTCGCCGAAACGGCTGAAATCGACGACCGGGATCGGCGGGATGCCCGCGCCACCGGTTGCGCCCGCTGCAGCGGCCGGTGCTTCCTTGGCCTTCTGCATCATCGCTTTGACGTAAGTCTGCACGTCTTCTTTGAGGATACGACCGTGCGGGCCGCTGGCGCCGACAGCGTTCAGCTCGACGCCGAACTCACGGGCCAGTTGACGCACGGCTGGGCCGGCGTGAACTTTCGCGCCAGGCTTGGCCGGAGCAGCAACCGGAGCGGCAGCAGCAGGTGCAGCGGCAGCCGGAGCAGCAGCGGCTGGAGCACTTGGTGCAGCAGCGGCGGCAGTTGGAGCCGGTGCAGCAGCAGGCGCTGCGCCTTTGACTTTCAGCTTGAGGATCAGGTCGCCAGTACCAACTTCGTCATCCAGCTTGATGGAAACGCTTTCCACCACGCCAGCGGCAGGCGACGGGATTTCCATGCTCGCCTTGTCGGATTCCAGAGTGATCAGCGACTGATCGGCTTCAACGCTGTCGCCAGCCTTGACCAACACTTCGATAATCTTGGCTTTGCCAGCCGAACCGATGTCCGGAACGTGGATGTCCTGAACGCTGTCGGCAACCGGTGCTGCTGGAGCAACTGCCGGAGCAGGCGCAGCAGCAGCGGCCGGTGCAGCAGCCTGAGCCGGAGCGGCGGCAGGGGCCGCAGCACCCGCCACTTCCAGATCCAGGATCAGGTCGCCAGTGCCGACTTCGTCGTTGAGCTTGACGCTGATGGCCTTGACCACGCCAGCGGCAGGCGACGGGATTTCCATGCTCGCCTTGTCGGACTCCAGGGTGATCAACGATTGATCAGCCTCGACGGTGTCGCCGACCTTGACCTGGATCTCGATGATCTGCGCCTTGCCCGACGAACCGATGTCCGGCACGTGCACTTGCTGAACCGAAGCGGCAGCAGGGGCAGCGGCTGGCGCGGCGGCAGCAGGAGCGGCAGCCGGTTTTTCTTCGGCTTTCTTGGCCGGAGCGGCAGCCGGCGCAGGGGCCGCAGCAGCGGCGCCCTCGACTTCCAGCTCAAGCAGTTCGTCGCCTTCTTTCAGGCGGTCGCCCAGCTTTACTTTCAGGCTTTTGATGACGCCGGCTTTCGGGGCCGGCACTTCCATGCTGGCCTTGTCCGATTCCAGGGTCAGGATGCTCTGGTCGGCTTCGATACGGTCGCCGACCTTCACAAACAGTTCAATTACTTCACCTTCACCGCTGCCGATGTCAGGTACGCGAATGAGTTCGCTCACAAAATGTCTCCTCAGCAGTCCAGTGGGTTGCGTTTTTCCGGGTCGATGCCGAACTTGACGATGGCTTCAGCCACAACCTTAGGTTCGATATCACCACGGTCAGCCAGTGCTTCCAGGGCTGCCAACACCACGAAATGACGGTCGACTTCGAAGAAATGACGCAGTTTCTTGCGGCTGTCGCTACGGCCGAAACCGTCGGTGCCGAGGACTTTGAATTCCTTGGACGGTACCCACTGACGGATCTGCTCGGCGAACAGCTTCATGTAGTCGGTAGAGGCAATGACCGGACCTTTACGGCCGTTCAGGCACTCTTCGACGTAGCTCAGCTTAGGCTTCTGGCCAGGCTTCAGACGGTTGCTGCGCTCTACGGCCAGGCCGTCGCGACGCAGTTCGTTGAAGCTGGTGACGCTCCACACGTCGGCGCCGACGTTGAACTCTTCACGTAGGATCTTCGCCGCTTCACGGACTTCACGCAGGATGGTGCCGGAGCCCATCAGCTGTACGTGGTGCGCCGCATCGCGGGTGTCTTCTTCGAGCAGGTACATGCCTTTCTTGATGCCTTCTTCGGCACCGGCCGGCATGGCTGGCTGCTGGTACGACTCGTTCATTACGGTGATGTAGTAGAAAATGTCCTGTTGCTCTTCGGTCATCTTCTTCATGCCGTCCTGAATGATCACCGCCAGCTCATAGCCGTAGGTTGGATCGTAGGTGCGGCAGTTCGGGATGGTCGCGGCCAGCAGGTGGCTGTGACCGTCTTCGTGTTGCAGACCTTCACCGTTCAGGGTGGTGCGGCCGGCGGTGCCGCCGATCAGGAAGCCACGGGTACGGCTGTCGCCGGCAGCCCAGGCCAGGTCGCCAATACGCTGGAAGCCGAACAT
>NZ_JBIUWQ010000082.1:18491-19354 GCF_044743525.1 Pseudomonas sp. NPDC087598
CCGGCGCCCGCGCCCGCGCTCCCCGCGGCCAGCATCCGACCAGTCGGGGCGTCCTAGGAGAACAGCCCCGGCGCGGTCGCGACGGGCTCGGAGAGCTGGCCGACGGACGAGTAGATGCCGAGCTGACGGAACATGCCTTCCATACCGAAGGTACGGGCTTCGTCCGGGATGATCGGAACGATGCGCGGGCCGATTTCCTTGTCCTTGACCAGTTGCGCGAGGATCCGCACGAAAGCCATGGTGGTGGAAATTTCACGGTCGCCGGAACCATCCAGGATGGCTTTAAGAGTGTCCAGATCCGGAGTCGGCACGCTGAAGCTTTGCGCGCGGCGCTGAGGTACGAAACCGCCCAGTGCAGTGCGACGCTCGCTCAGATAGCGGGCTTCGGCGCTGTTTGGCTCTGGCTTGAAAAACGGCAGGTTCTCCAGCTCTTCGTCCTTGACCGGGATGTCGAAACGATCGCGGAACAACTTCAGGCTGTCGACGTCGACTTTCTTGGTGTTGTGCGCAGTGTTTTTCGCTTCGCCGGCACCGGTGCCATAACCCTTGATGGTCTTGGCGAGGATGACGGTCGGTTGTTCTTTGTGGTTGACCGCTTCGTGGTAAGCCGCATAGACCTTGTACGGGTCGTGGCCGCCACGGTTGAGTTTCCAGATCTCGTCGTCGGACAGATCAGCAACCATCGCCTTCAGTTCAGGCGTGTTGAAGAAGTGCTCACGAACGAACGCGCCGTCTTTGGCTTTGTAGTTCTGGTACTCGCCGTCGATGACTTCGTCCATGCGACGTTGCAGGATGCCGTCGACGTCTTTGGCCAGCAGTGGGTCCCAGAAACGGCCCCAGATGACTTTGGTCACGTTCCACTG
>NZ_JBIUWQ010000083.1:0-6236 GCF_044743525.1 Pseudomonas sp. NPDC087598
GCACTGCATGGTTCTGCGGCAACAACTCGCAGCAACTGTGCAGCAGGTGCAGCACTTCCAATGCAAGATCGGGCTCCCAGGCGTGCAGGCCTGAGTCCTGTAATGTCTGATCGAGGGTTTCGAGCTGGTTCTTGGCCAGTTCGTACTTCTTGGCCATGAAACACAGCCGGGCGAGGGCGAACTGCCAGAAGAAACGCTCGCGCCCGCCGTGGGCCGATTGCAACCCTTGCTTGAGGATCTGCACGGCAGGCTTGAGGCCTTCCTTGCGCAGAATCGGCAGGACTTCTTCGAGGGCTTTTTCCCAGGCGGGCTGGGTTTCGACGTTGTCGTTTTCGACCTTGCGCGGCGCACTCGCGCTTTGCAGATGCGGCATGACATTGGCAGCGATCCACGCCCGGGTGACCGGGTCGGCAAATGGCGCGCCGTCGTGAAAACGCAACTCGACAATGCCAGGCAGACGCTGAACCAAAAGCGCGAAGTGGATTTCCACTTCGCGCATTGCCAACTCGGCGTTGAGGTTCTGGAGACATTCCCAGACCATCCTCTGGCCATCGAACCAGAACGGTGCCTTCGCCAGGCTCGCCTCCAGTTCCACCAGCAAATCCGCGTACTTACCCTGATCGAAGCGATCCTGATATTGCTTGAGCTTGTCGACCGGCAAGCCACGCAACACGGTGATCTGTTCGGCGTTGCGCTCGGGCACCGCATCGATGGTCATCCACAGCAGCGTACGATTCAGACGCAGGGCACGCAGGTCGGTGGCTTTCTGCTTGAGCCACCAGGCGCACAACGGGCGGGCGCTTTCCTGCTGGGCACGCAGCGCTTTGTGCGCGTCTCTTTCGTTGTCGATCGGTGCGCCGGGGGCGAGCAACTGGCTGGCGGCCTGCTTGACCTGCGCAACCGCCGCGCCCACGACACCGGGGGCCGGCTGGTTGTCGGCCGCGCGCTGGATCATGGTTTTCAGGCGACGGGAGATCGGCAGCAACAGCGGCGAATCATCACCCAGGTGCTCAGCACACGCGGCCTCGAGGCCGGACAGGTGTTCGGAGAGCTGCCGGAACATCGGCAACTGCTCTTTGATCGCGATGTTTTCGGTGATGACCTGCTCAAGACGCGGCACCAGCCAGCCAATCGCGGCGGCACGGGTGCGGGGTTTGAGCGGGTGGACGTCGGCCCAGTTGTTTTCCGACAGATGGTGCAGCAAACCGAGACCGGCCAGCAGCCCGGGGAAGGACTCACGCTGGTACAGCGACCAGGTCAGCCAGGCACCGACACGCAGATCCTTGGATTGGGTACGCAGGAGGTTTTCGCTGTTTTCGCGAATTTTCAGCCAGTCGATCTGCCCGCTTTCATGCATCGAAGAGGCTTTGGCCAGCTCGCTTTCCAGCGCCTCGAATTCGCTCGAAAAACGAACGTCTTCACCCGCGAAATTCTCTTTGGAAACAGAGACTTTTGCGAGTTCGAGGTAATGGGCGGAAAGTTTGCTTGAGTAGGACATCCATGGCCTTTAATTAGGATTACGGTCATGCGCCTATTGGAGTTGCGGCGGCGCGGGACAGTATCGAAGAGCAGTGACGCGACTCATCCAATTGAGTGTGTGCTCTTTCAAGTGGGCGCATCGTAATCACTATGATGGCCACTAGCAAGCATCTGGTTAAACAACAAGACGAAGTGTTCTTTAATTGTTGTAGGAGGTTTCCCTATATTCAGTCAGGGAATCCCTGACACGTTCTTTTTACTCAGTCACGCGCAGAGACAACCTGAAAACCTTGATTTAGAGCGCTCGTTCCAGATCCCCCTCACCACGTAAAAAGGGCCGTAGCGGAATGGCGCAGAGCATGACAAGTTTTGAAAAAACTGAATGTAGGATTATTCCGAAAGACCTTGGTATTGATTCAACAAAACGCAGTGAGACAACGGACAATTAAAAAAGTGCCATCATTTTGATGGCCTCTATATATAGAGACTGCCTTCATTATTTAGGAGGGACGATAGCTATCAAATGAAACGAATACCGAATAGGTACTAACGTTTAGACCCGAACTGTATGTCTGAATAAATCACCAGCCACAAAAAATGGGCACTCGACCGCAATCGATGTGCCCATTTTTTCTTACGGTTCTCCCCATTATTCAGGGAGTTCGCCGCAATTAAGGGTTGACGCTGTCTTTCAACGATTTGCCTGGCTTGAACGCAACGGTGTTGCTGGCCTTGATTTTCACCGGTTCACCGGTTTGCGGGTTTTTGCCGGTGCGGGCGCCGCGGTGGCGTTGCAGGAAGGTGCCGAAGCCTACGAGCGTAACGCTGTCCTTGCGGTGCAGAGCGCCGGTGATTTCTTCGAGGACGGCGTTGAGTACGCGGTTGGCCTGTTCTTTGGTCAGATCTGCTTTTTCAGCGATTGCAGCGGCGAGTTCTGGTTTACGCATTAGTGAAGCCCCTTTGACGGTTTTTTGTTGTTATGTCCGTGCTGTTCTCGTTGGAACAGCGCCCAAGGCGCCGCAGGCTCTACTCTGCGGCAGACGGGAGTGAGAATGGCACGCGGATACGGGCGGCGCCAGTCTCCCGGCGACCTTTGTAGGGGCAAAAGCGGGGTGATTCCGACAGAACGACCAGTATTTACGCCAGCAGGGGCGGAAGCTGTTTGTTCAGTGCGAGTTTTTCCATGACCGCCGCGCCGGTCAGCGCATAACCGAGCAACTGACCGTCGGCCCTGTGGCACAGGGCCTTGATGTCGGCGCCCTGCCCGTCAACGGTCCAGACGCCTTCGCTACCGCGTGGTGGCGGCGAAACCACCAGTGGGCACACCGGGGTTTTCACGGTGATCGGCATCGGGCCGTAGGTCACCGCCGTCGGGTTTCCCGCCAGAGTTTGTGCAAGCGCTCGCGCACAGCTCATGAGGGGCATGACGTACAAAAGATTCAGCCCATCGACCTCGGCGCAATCGCCCAAGGCATAGATGTTGGCGTGGGACGTCTTCAGATGCCGATCAACCACGACGCCGCGATTGACCAGCACGCCGGCAGCCGCCGCCAGATCGATGCGTGGGCGCAGGCCGATGGCCGAGACCACGACATCGCAGGCGATGACCTGGCCGTCGGACAGATGCGCTTCGAGACCGTCGGCGACCTTCTGCAAACGGGTCAGCACCGGGCCGAGGTGGAATTTCGCGCCCAGGCTTTCCAGTCCGGCCTGCACCGCTGCCGCCGCAGCGGGATGCAACAGCATCGGCATGACTTGTTCGCACGGTGCAACCAGTTGCACCTCGTAGCCGCCGAGGATCAGGTCGTTGGCGAATTCGCAGCCGATCAATCCGGCACCGAGCAGCAGCACTCGACGCTTGCCGGCCGCCGCTGCGCGAAAACGTGCGTAGTCTTCGAGATCATTGATCGGGAACACCAGCTCCGCGCCGTCGCCTTCAATCGGCACACGGACGGTTTCCGCGCCCCAAGCGAGGATCAGGTCGCGGTAGGAGACCGCTTCTTCGCCGATCCACAGGCGCTTGTGACCGGCGTCGATGCCGCTGATGCGCGTGTGGGTGCGCACTTCGGCTTTCAATTGCTCGGCCATGGCGCCCGGTTCGGCCATGCTCAGGCCATCGGCGTCCTTGTTTTTGCCGAAACCGGTGGAGAGCATCGGCTTGGAGTAAGAGCGGCCGTCATCGGCGGTAATCAGCAGCAGCGGGGTTTCGCTATCGAGTTTGCGAAACTCCCGGGCCAGGTTGTAGCCCGCAAGCCCGGTGCCGACGATTACGACAGGTGCGTTCATGCCTTACTCCTTTCGATTTACTTAGTTGATTTCGATCATTTCGAAGTCCATCTTGCCGACGCCGCAGTCGGGGCACAGCCAATCTTCCGGCACGTCCTGCCACAGGGTGCCCGGCGCAATACCGTCATCCGGCCAGCCGTCGGCTTCGTTATAGATCAGGCCGCAGACCACACATTGCCACTTTTTCATTCAGGTACTTCCTCAGGGCTCAGGCTTATTGCCGGCACGGACGGTCGATGGGTGTTGCGCTGCCGTCCGGCTCAGCGCGTTTTGTACTGATCGAACCGGGCAGATGCAAGCCTGTTCGGCGCAACGGCGACCCGGATCAATCAATATCGCGGACGGCCATGTTAAGCTCGCCGCCTCATTTGCGGCCAATAATGACTCATTGTGCAACAGACAAATCCCTGCCCGGCCCCGCTCTGGCTGACTCAAAGCCAACTGACGCCCCTCCCCGATCCCTTGACCCTCGACTGGCTGTTCGACGAAGGCTCACTGACCCGCCGACTGACGCGCCTGTCCAACGATGGCTTCAGCGTTACGCCATTGTTTGAAGGCTGGGACACCCTGCGCGCCGACGAATGCACGGCGCTGGATCTGCCCGAAGGCAGCGAAGGCTGGGTGCGTGAGGTGTATTTGCGCGGGCACGGCGAGGCTTGGGTATTTGCTCGCAGCGTTGCCTCGCGCGCAGCCCTGCAAGGCGACGGTTTGCACATGGACGAATTGGGCAGCCGCTCGTTGGGCGAATTGCTGTTTTGCGATCACGCCTTTCAGCGCCGCGCCATCGAAGTTTGTCACTACCCCGAGCAATGCTTGCCGCCAGACGTGAAAGCGCCTGAGCTGTGGGGCCGGCGCTCGCGCTTCGACCGTGGCGCGCTGAGTGTGCTGGTCGCCGAAATCTTCCTGCCGAGTCTGTGGGATGCCGTCCGCGCCCATCCGGAGAACAACTGATGTATCAGCGCCTGCTCAAGTCCCTGAACCGTTTGAATCCGCGCGCCTGGGATTTCATTCAGTTGACGCGCATGGACAAGCCGATCGGTATCTATCTGCTGCTGTGGCCGACGCTGTGGGCACTGTGGATTGCCGGTAAAGGCTCGCCGTCGCTGGCCAACGTGGTGATTTTCGTCCTCGGCGTGGTGCTGACCCGCGCCGGTGGCTGCGTGATCAATGACTGGGCTGATCGCAAGGTCGACGGTCACGTCAAACGCACCGCGCAACGACCACTGGCCAGCGGCAAGATCAGCTCGAAAGAAGCCTTGGTGTTCTTTGCGCTGCTGATGGGCGTAAGTTTTCTGCTGGTGCTGTGCACCAATGCGCCGACGATCTGGCTGTCGCTGGGCGGTCTGGCACTGGCGTTCACCTATCCATTCATGAAGCGCTACACCTATTACCCGCAGGTGGTGTTGGGCGCCGCATTCTCTTGGGGGATGCCGATGGCGTTCACTGCCGAGACCGGTGAACTGCCGGCAGCCGCGTGGCTGTTGTGGATTGCCAACCTGTTGTGGACGGTGGGTTACGACACTTATTACGCGATGACCGATCGGGACGACGACTTGAAGATCGGCGTGAAATCCACGGCGATTCTGTTTGGCGAGGCGGACCGGGTGATCATCCTGAGCTTGCAGGCACTGTCGTTGGGCTGCCTGTTGCTGGCGGGGTCAAAATTCGAATTGGGAGTCTGGTTCCACCTCGGCTTGCTGGTGGCTGCCGGCTGCTATGCGTGGGAGTTCTGGTACACGCGGGACCGCGACCGGATGCGCTGTTTCAAGGCGTTTTTGCACAACCATTGGGCCGGGCTGGCGATTTTTGTCGGGATCGTGCTGGATTACGCGTTGCGCTGAACACACATCTGTAGGAGTGAGCCTGCTCGCGATAGCGGTGTGTCAGTGGAAGACAATATTGGCTGACAAATCGCCATCGCGAGCAGGCGCACTCCTACAGGGGCGGGATCAGTGTTTAGGCATGTGCCACATGTCCTTGAACCCTTCACCTTTCATGTCGCCTGGTTTTGCATCCATTTTGTAGGTGTATAGCGGCTTGCCGTCATATGCCCATTGCATCATGCCGTCATCACGCTTGATGGGGGTGAATTTGCCTTCTGCCTTGGCACCCGCCGGCGCCATCATCGGCGGCCAGTTTTTCGCGCAATCGCCGTTGCACATCGACTTGCCGCTAGTGTCCTTGTCAAAGGTGTACACAGTCATGCCTTTGTGGTCGGTCATCATGCCGTCTTTCATCATGACCGGATCAGCGGCGAACGCCATTGAGGGCAATGCTACGGCAGCGGCAAGCAACAGTGCTTTGAAAGAAACAGTCATTTGAGTCATGGAAACCTTCTTTTGTGGTTGTCAGGATTCGGACTTAGAGCTTAGTTCAGGATTTGCACAATCGACTAATTACTAAAATTATTTAACTCTACTGAAATATTTCCTTTTTCTTTTTCTGATGTAGATATTTTATTGAGTATATTT
>NZ_JBIUWQ010000083.1:6246-18873 GCF_044743525.1 Pseudomonas sp. NPDC087598
TTCGCGAAATGATCGCCGTTGCGTTGGAAATGGCCGGCTATGACTGCCTCGAGGCAGAGAACTCGCAGCAGGCACACGCCATCATCGTCGACCGCAAACCGGACCTGATCCTGCTCGACTGGATGCTGCCCGGCACCTCGGGCATCGAACTGGCCCGCCGCCTCAAGCGCGATGAGCTGACCGGGGACATCCCGATCATCATGCTTACCGCCAAGGGCGAAGAGGACAACAAGATCCAGGGCCTGGAAGTCGGCGCCGACGATTACATCACCAAACCGTTTTCCCCCCGCGAACTGGTCGCACGCCTCAAAGCCGTGCTGCGCCGCGCCGGCCCGACCGATGGCGAAGCGCCAATCGAAGTGGGCGGCCTGCTGCTCGACCCGATCAGTCACCGCGTGACCATCGACGGCAAACCTGCCGAGATGGGCCCGACCGAATACCGTCTGCTGCAATTCTTCATGACTCACCAGGAACGTGCCTACACCCGGGGTCAATTGCTGGACCAGGTCTGGGGCGGCAACGTCTACGTTGAAGAACGCACCGTCGACGTGCACATCCGGCGTCTGCGCAAGGCGCTCGGCGACGCCTACGAAAATCTGGTACAAACCGTGCGCGGCACTGGCTACCGGTTTTCCACCAAGGCCTGAACCGACCGCCAGACTAGCTGACAAGGACCGTATTTCCCGTGAATCAAAACTGGCATGGCACCCTGATTCGCCACATGCTGTTGCTGGTCACCGGTTGCCTGGTGATCGGCCTGATCAGCGGCTACTACGGCTGGAGCCTCGCGGCGGGGCTGGGTATTTACCTGGCCTGGACGCTCAAGCAATTACTGCGTCTGCACGAATGGCTGCGCCTGCATCAACCCGATGAAGCACCGCCCGACGGCTATGGCCTGTGGGGCGAAGTGTTCGACAGCATCTATCACCTGCAACGCCGCGACCAACGCGTGCGCGGGCGCCTGCAAGCGGTGATCGACCGGGTGCAGGAATCCACCGCCGCGCTGAAAGACGCGGTGATCATGCTCGACAGCGACGGCAACCTGGAATGGTGGAACCGCGCCGCCGAGACCCTGCTCGGCCTCAAGACGCCACAAGACAGCGGCCAACCGGTGACCAACCTGGTGCGGCATCCGCGCTTCAAGGAATACTTCGAGCAGGAAAGCTACGCCGAACCGCTGGAAATCCCCTCGCCGACCAATGATCGCGTGCGCATTCAGCTGTACCTGACCCGTTACGGCAACAACGAACACTTGATGCTGGTGCGCGACGTCACGCGCATTCATCAGCTGGAGCAGATGCGCAAAGACTTCATTGCCAACGTTTCCCACGAACTGCGCACACCGCTGACGGTGATCTGCGGTTATCTGGAAACCTTGCTCGACAACGTCGAAGAAGTGAACCCGCGCTGGAGCCGCGCCCTGCAACAGATGCAACAACAGGGTGGGCGCATGCAGACGCTGCTCAACGATTTGCTGTTGCTGGCGAAACTGGAAGCCACCGATTACCCATCGGACAACCAGCCGGTGCAGGTCGATACGCTGCTGCAATCGATCAAGAGCGATGCGCAGCAATTGTCCGGATCGAAAAACCAGCGCATCACGCTGGAAGCCGACGCCAGCCTGATGCTCAAAGGCAGCGAGGCGGAGTTGCGCAGTGCGTTTTCCAATCTGGTGTTCAACGCGGTGAAGTACACCCCGGCCGAGGGCAATATCCGCATTCGCTGGTGGGGCGACGATCAGGGCGCGCACCTGAGCGTGCAGGATTCCGGGATCGGCATCGACAGCAAACACCTGCCGCGCCTGACCGAACGTTTCTACCGCGTCGACTCCAGCCGCAACTCCAACACCGGCGGCACCGGCCTTGGCCTGGCCATCGTCAAACACGTGCTGCTGCGCCACCGTGCACGCATGGAGATCAGCAGCGTGCCCGGTCATGGCAGCACGTTCACCTGTCATTTCGCCCCGGCTCAAGTGGCTCAAGTGCGGGCGATCAGCGCCGCCGAGTAAGACCGACCGGCACTCACCACTAGGCAATCGCCATGTCAGCCGCTACATTGGCTGACTTGTGCCTGCCTTTCAGGCGCGGCTTTTACCTCTCTTGAATCAAACGGAACCCGCAAAACTCCATCATGGACCCTTCCCCTGGCTTGTCCCTCGCTACCATTTTTGCCGACTTCGGCATGATCCTTTTTGCTCTGATCCTGGTTTTGCTCAACGGCTTCTTCGTTGCGGCAGAGTTCGCCATGGTCAAACTGCGCTCGACCCGGGTCGAGGCCATCGCCGATCAGAACGGCTGGCGCGGGCACATCCTGCGCACCGTACACAGTCAGCTCGATGCGTACCTCTCGGCGTGCCAGCTCGGTATCACCCTCGCCTCTCTTGGCCTCGGCTGGGTCGGTGAGCCGGCGTTTGCGCACATCCTCGAGCCGCTGCTGAGCGCGGTCGGCGTGCAGTCGCCGGAAATCGTCAAGGGTGTGTCGTTCTTCACTGCGTTCTTCATCATTTCGTACCTGCACATCGTCGTCGGCGAGCTGGCTCCGAAGTCCTGGGCGATCCGCAAACCCGAGCTGCTGTCGCTGTGGACGGCGGTGCCGCTGTACCTGTTCTACTGGGCGATGTACCCGGCGATCTACCTGCTCAACGCCAGCGCCAACGCGATTCTGCGTATCGCCGGGCAAGGCGAACCCGGCCCGCACCACGAACACCATTACAGCCGCGAAGAACTGAAACTGATCCTGCACTCCAGCCGTGGCCAGGATCCGAGCGACCAGGGCATGCGTGTATTGGCGTCTGCGGTGGAAATGGGCGAACTGGAAGTGGTCGACTGGGCCAACTCCCGGGAAGACCTGATCACCCTCGAATTCAACGCACCGCTGAAAGAAATCCTCGCGATGTTCCGTCGCCACAAGTTCAGCCGTTATCCGGTATACGACAGCGAGCGCCAGGAGTTCGTCGGCCTGCTGCACATCAAGGATCTGCTGCTGGAACTGGCCGCACTTGATCACATTCCCGAGTCGTTCAACCTGGCCGAGCTGACCCGTCCGCTGGAGCGCGTGTCGCGGCATATGCCGCTGTCGCAGCTACTGGAGCAGTTCCGCAAGGGCGGCTCGCACTTCGCCGTGGTCGAGGAGGCTGACGGCAACATCATCGGCTACCTGACCATGGAAGACGTGCTGGAAGTGCTGGTCGGCGACATCCAGGACGAACACCGCAAGGCCGAGCGCGGAATCCTTGCTTATCAGCCGGGCAAGCTGCTGGTACGCGGCGATACACCGTTGTTCAAGGTTGAGCGCCTGCTCGGCATCGACCTCGACCACATCGAAGCCGAAACCCTCGCCGGGCTGGTTTACGAAACCCTGAAACGGGTGCCGGAAGAGGAAGAAGTGCTGGAAGTCGAAGGCCTGCGGATCATCATCAAGAAGATGAAAGGGCCGAAGATCGTGCTGGCGAAGGTGTTGATGCTGGATTGATGGGTGTTCTGGGGGAGGCTTCTGTGGTGAGGGGATTTATCCCCGATGGGCTGCGAAGCGGCCCTGAATCTGCATTCGTATAGCATCTGACACAATGCATTCAATGGTTTTGGGACGGCTGCGCCCTCCATCGGGGATAAATCCCCTCGCCACAAAAGCCATCAACATCTGATCCCTCGTGTGTTTATTGTTTGCCCAATGCAAAGTTGGGCAATGCTCCCAGCGGCTGGTTGAACTGATACGGAATCGACACCAGCCCCGCCCCGCTATTGCGCTGTATCACAAAGTGCAGGTGCGGGCCGCTGCTGTTGCCGGTGTTGCCCGACAGCGCCAGCGGGCTACCCACCGTCACCCGCTGCCCTTCGCGTACGCTCACCGAGCCCTGTTTGAGATGCAGGTACACCCCCATCGTGCCGTCGTCGTGCAGTATTCGCACGAAATTGCCGGAGGGGTCAGTGCCGCGACCACTCTGCGAGTTTTCGGTTTTCACCACCACCCCTGCCCGCGCGGCAATGATCGGTGTGCCGACTGGCATGGCGATGTCCATCGCATATTTGTTCTTCGGCCCGAAATGGCTGTACTGACCCTCGGCACCCTGGCTCAGGCGAAACGGTCCGCCGCGCCATGGCAGTGGATAACGATAGCTCTGCGCCGTACCTGCGGGGTCGCCAAGGGAATACTGGAACTGCGGCGTGTACAACAGCGGTTTGCCGCCGGTCACCGCCGTCAACAATGCCAAGCGCGTATTGCTGCGCGCCGGCAGCACCCGGCGGATGGTCTGCGCCGGTGCACCACGCACGTTGCTCATTCCGGTAAATGCCAGAGCAACCTCGACCGGCGCGTACAGATCGTTGCGCACGAACACCACGTCGACGCCCTTCTGCTTCTTGATGTCGAGGTACACCTGCCGCTCGAGGCGTTCGACCATGCGGTCCTGAAACACGAACACCTGGGCGCCTTTGCTCGGACGGTCGCTGTACGAGACCACGCCGTTGGCATCGGTGGATTTGTAAATGGTCATGGCCACAGCCGAGGTGGAGGCCATGAAAAGACCACAGAAAAACAGCAGGCGCGCGAGCATGGGCAAGAGTCTGTCGAAGGAAGGCCTGGAAGAGAGCCTAGCAGCTGAGACCGACCAAGGTAATCGACAGATGTTTCAAATTGGACAACGCGGAAGATTGTTGTTGCTTTTGATGGCCCCATCGCGAGCAGGCTCACTCCTACATTGGAATGCGATCCCTTGTAGGAGTGAGCCTGCTCGCGATGGCGGTGTATCAGGCAACGAAGATCACGCGCCGGGTACGAAGTGCTTCTGCGCCGTGCCGCGGGCGATCAGTCGGGAGATGTAATCGAGTTTCTGCGCGTCCTGATCGACGAAGCGGAACGTCAGTTGCAGCCAGTCGCTGTCGGCTTTCTGCTCATGGGCGACGATGGCGTGCAGGTAGCCATTGAGGCGAGCGATTTCGGCGTTGTCACCCTGCTCCAGATCGAGCACGGCGCTGTCGAGGATCTGCGGCAGGGTATCAGTGCGTTTCACCACCAACAGCGCTTCCTTGATGCTCAGGGCCTTGATCACGCATTGCTGGTTGCCGCTTGGCAGGCGCAACTGACCCTGACCGCGACCACCGACCGGCGCTTTCGACGCGGCGGGTGCCTGCACCGGAGGGCTGTTGAGCAGACCACGGGACGGCGCAGCGGCGGGTGCCGGAGCTGCAGCGGCAGGCTTGGCGAACGGATTGACCGCAGCGGCCGCCGGCGCGCCACCGACGACGGCTGGCTTGCCGCCCGTCAAGGCACTGAGGGAGTCATTGCCGAACGCCGAGTTCATCTTGGTCGGCGCGCTGTTCATCAGGGTGTCGAGTTTGCCGACCTTGTTCAGCGCCTGCTTGACCTTGGTCAGCAGTTGCTCGTTGGTGAACGGCTTGCTGACGTAGCCGGATACACCGGCCTGAATCGCCTGAACGACGTTTTCCTTGTCGCCACGGCTGGTGACCATGACAAACGGCATGGTCTTGAGATTGTCCTGCTCGCGGCACCAGGTCAGCAATTCGAGGCCGGACATTTCCGGCATTTCCCAATCGCACAGGACCAGGTCGAAGGCTTCTCTGGCCAGCATCGCTTGAGCTTTTTTGCCGTTGACGGCGTCCTCGGTGCGGATCCCGGGGAAGTAATTACGCAGGCACTTTTTTACCAGGTCACGAATGAACGAAGCGTCGTCCACGACCAACACACTGATCTTGCTCATCCAACACCCCTATAAAAATCCCGGCAAGCATACCGCTTTTACTGATGGCACATTGCCAACAATCTTCAGTCACGCCGGGACTTTTCGTTCGCGGGTGCTGCTTTTTAATTCGATTCTCTGACTCAAGTGCCATAAACAAAAACGCCCGGCCAAAAGGCCGGGCGCTTTTCTCAGGCAATCTTACTTATCGTCAGCATCGCCCGGAACATTAGCGGTTTCGCCGCTTGTACCTTCAACTTCTTCCTTCATGCGCTTGAGGCCCATGTGGCGCACGTCGGTGCCGCGTACCAGGTAGATGACCAATTCGGAGATGTTCCGCGCGTGGTCGCCGATCCGTTCCAGCGAGCGCAGGACCCAGATGATGCTCAAGACCCGCGAGATAGAGCGCGGGTCTTCCATCATGTAGGTCGCCAGCTCGCGCAGCGCGGTCTTGTATTCGCGGTCGATGATCTTGTCGTACTGCGCCACCGACAGTGCCAGATCGGCGTCGAAGCGGGCAAACGCGTCCAGCGCATCGCGGACCATGTTGCGCACCTGGTCGCCGATGTGGCGAACCTCGACATAACCGCGTGGCGCTTCACCTTCCTCACACAACTGAATCGCGCGGCGAGCGATCTTGGTCGCTTCGTCGCCGATGCGCTCAAGGTCGATCACCGACTTGGAGATGCTGATGATCAGACGCAGGTCGGACGCCGCCGGCTGACGACGGGCGAGAATGCGCAGGCATTCTTCGTCGATGTTGCGTTCCATCTGGTTGATCTGGTCATCGATCTCGCGCACCTGCTGAGCCAGACCGGAGTCGGCCTCGATCAGCGCGGTCACCGCGTCGTTGACCTGCTTCTCGACCAGCCCGCCCATGGCCAGGAGGTGGCTGCGCACTTCCTCAAGCTCGGCGTTGAACTGCGCGGAGATGTGGTGGGTAAGGCCTTCTTTACTAATCATGTTGGCGTCCTTGGAGCGTCCGGTAAGGTGCGGTGGGCCGCAGCATCAAATTCTGTGAATAACCCGCAACTGTCAGCCATAACGACCGGTGATGTAGTCTTCGGTCTGCTTCTTCGCCGGATTGGTGAACAGGGTATCGGTGTCGCCGAATTCCACCAGTTTGCCCATGTACATGAACGCCGTGTAGTCGGACACCCGCGCGGCCTGTTGCATGTTGTGCGTGACGATGACGATGGTGAACTTGGATTTCAGCTCGTAGATCAGCTCTTCGACTTTCAACGTCGAGATCGGGTCGAGGGCCGAGCACGGTTCGTCGAGCAGCAGCACTTCCGGCTCCACGGCGATGGTGCGAGCGATCACCAGACGTTGCTGCTGACCACCGGACAGGCCGAGTGCCGAATCATGCAGACGGTCTTTGACTTCGTCCCACAGCGCCGCGCCTTTCAGTGCCCACTCAACGGCTTCGTCGAGGATGCGCTTCTTGTTGATGCCCTGGATGCGCAAGCCGTAAACCACGTTTTCGTAGATGGTTTTCGGGAACGGGTTGGGCTTCTGAAACACCATGCCGACGCGACGACGCAGCTCGGCAACGTCTTCACCTTTGCGGTAGATGTTATTGCCGTACAGGTTGATCGCGCCTTCAACGCGGCAGCCATCAACCAGATCGTTCATGCGGTTGAACGTGCGTAGCAGCGTGGACTTGCCGCAGCCGGACGGGCCGATGAATGCGGTCACGCGCTGTTTCGGGATGTTCATGCTGACGTCGAACAGCGCTTGTTTCTCGCCGTAGAACAGGCTCAGGCCCGGCACTTCGATGGCCACGGTTTCCTGTTCGAGGTTCAGGCTCTGCTTGTCGCGGCCCAGGGCAGACATGTTGATGCCGTGGGTATGTGTTTCGTGCTGCATGGGAGGCTCCCTGTGCTAACAAATTCGGTTCGTTGAACCACTGGCCTGGCCAATGGGTTACTCAAAATCTGTGGCTTGCGCCAATCCTTGTGGGAGCTGGCTTGCCAGCGATGCAGGCAATTCGATCTGCCAGTTACACCGCGGTGATGCCATCGCTGGCAGGCCAGCTCCCACAGGGTTTGTTTTAACTATCCAAAGCTTTGTATTTTTCGCGCAGGTGGTTACGAATCCACACCGCTGACAGGTTCAACGTGGCGATCACCAGCACCAGCAACAGCGCCGTGGCGTACACCAGCGGACGTGCCGCTTCGACGTTCGGGCTCTGGAAGCCGACGTCATAAATGTGGAAGCCCAAGTGCATGATCTTCTGGTCCAGGTGCAGATACGGGTAGTTGCCATCCACTGGCAGCGACGGCGCCAGTTTCACCACACCCACCAGCATCAACGGTGCCACTTCACCAGCGGCGCGAGCCACCGCGAGGATCATGCCGGTCATCATCGCCGGGCTGGCCATCGGGATCACAATCTTCCACAAGGTTTCAGCCTTGGTCGCACCGAGGGCCAACGAACCTTCACGCACGGTGCGCGGAATACGTGCCAGACCTTCTTCAGTCGCGACGATCACCACCGGCACCGCCAGCAGCGCCAGCGTCAGCGACGCCCAGAGCAGACCCGGGGTACCGAAGGTCGGTGCCGGCAGTGCTTCCGGGAAGAACAAGCGGTCGACCGAACCACCGAGTACGTAAACGAAGAAGCCCAGACCGAACACGCCGTAAACGATCGCCGGAACGCCAGCGAGGTTGTTCACCGCGATACGGATGATCCGCGTCAGAGTGTTCTGTTTGGCGTATTCACGCAGATACACCGCCGCCAGCACGCCGAACGGGGTGACGATCATCGCCATGATCAGGGTCATCATCACGGTGCCGAAGATCGCCGGGAAAATCCCGCCTTCGGTGTTCGCTTCACGCGGATCGTCCGAGAGGAATTCCCAGATTTTGCTGAAGTAGAAACCGACCTTGGTGAAGGTGCTCATGGCGTTCGGCTGATAGGCGTGAACCACTTTGCCCAGACCGATTTCAATCTCTTTGCCGTTGGCATCGCGAGCGGTCAACGCGTCACGATTGAACTGCGCATGCAGATCGGCCAGACGCGCTTCGATGTCCTGATAACGCGCGTTCAGCTCGGCGCGCTCCGACTCCATGTCCGCTTGCGCGGTGGCGTCGAGTTTGCCTTCCAGTTCCAGCTTGCGGCCGTGCAGACGGATACGCTCCAGACCTGCGTTGATCGCGCCGATGTCAGTCTTTTCCAGCGACTTGAGCTGTGCAGCGAGACCGTTCACACGGTTGATCCGCGCTTGCAGCTCAGGCCACGCAGCCTCGCCCTCGGCGATGACTTTGCCGTCCTGTTTGACGTTGACCAGGTAGCCGTAGAAGTTGCCCCACTCACGACGCTCGATCGCCATCAACTCTGGCGGCGTCTTCTGGTTGGTCAGCCACTCGCCGACGATCCAGGTGAAGTCGTTGCCGTTCAGGTCACGGTTGCCGACCTTGATCAGCTCGCGGGTCATGAACTCCGGCCCCTGATCCGGCACTGGCAAACCAGCACTTTTCAGTCGGGCACGGGGGACTTCTTCCTTCTGTACCACTTCACCGACGACCAGGTGATTGGCCTGGCCCGGCACGTCGTAGCTGGCGTGGATCAGGTCCGCCGGCCAGAAGTGACCCAGACCGCGCACGGCAATCACTGCCAGCAGGCCAATGGTCATGATGACCGCGATGGACACCGCGCCACCGCTGATCCAGACGCCCGGGGCGCCGCTCTTGAACCATCCTTTCAGGGAGTTCTGTTTCACAGACTTCTACCTTTGCTTAAAGCGACGAGTATTTCTTGCGCAGACGCTGACGAATCAGTTCCGCGAGGGTGTTCATGACGAAGGTGAACAACAGCAGCACCAGCGCCGAGAGGAACAGCACGCGGTAGTGGCTGCCGCCGACTTCCGACTCGGGCATTTCCACCGCAACGTTGGCGGCCAGGGTGCGCAGACCTTCGAACAGGTTCATTTCCATGACCGGGGTGTTACCGGTGGCCATCAGCACGATCATCGTCTCGCCGACCGCACGGCCCATGCCGATCATCAGCGCCGAGAAGATGCCCGGGCTGGCGGTCAGGATGACCACGCGGGTCATGGTCTGCCACGGCGTGGCGCCGAGGGCCAGCGAACCGAGGGTCAAACCGCGCGGCACACTGAACACGGCGTCTTCAGCGATCGAGTAGATGTTCGGGATCACCGCGAAGCCCATGGCCAGACCGACTACCAGAGCGTTGCGCTGGTCGTAGGTGATGCCCAGATCGTGGGAGATCCACATACGCATGTCGCCGCCGAAGAACCAGTTCTCCATGAACGGACTCATGTACAGCGACAGCCAACCGACGAACAAGATCACCGGAATCAGCAGCGCACTTTCCCAGCCGTCCGGGACTTTCAGGCGGATCGACTCAGGCAGGCGACTGAAGGTGAAACCGGCGACCAGAATGCCGATCGGCAGCAACATCAGCAGGCTGAAAATGCCCGGCAGATGCCCTTCTACGTAAGGCGCGAGGAACAGACCGGCGAAGAAACCGAGGATCACCGTCGGCATCGCTTCCATCAGTTCGATCACCGGTTTGACCTTGCGGCGCATGCCCGGGGCCATGAAGTAAGCGGTGTAAATTGCAGCGGCGACGGCCAGCGGCGCGGCCAGCAGCATCGCGTAGAACGCGGCTTTCAAAGTGCCGAAGGTCAGTGGCGAGAGGCTCAGTTTCGGCTCGAAATCGGTGTTGGCCGCAGTCGATTGCCAGACGTATTTAGGCTCGTCGTAGTTCTCGTACCAGACCTTGCTCCACAGCGCGCTCCACGATACTTCCGGGTGCGGGTTGTCGAGCAGCAGCGGTTGCAGCTTGCCGCCGGCTTCGACGATCACGCGGTTGGCACGCGGCGACAGACCGAACAGGCCCTGGCCTTCGACCACCTGATCAACCAGCAAGGTGCGGTGCGCGGTGCTGTGGAACACGCCGAGCTTGCCGCTGGCATCCAGCGCAAGGAAGCCTTTGCGGCGTTCTTCAGCAGTGATTTCAACGATCGGCGCGGTGCCCATCTGGAAGGTACGGACCTGCTTCAGGCGCAGCTCGCCATCGGTGTCACGGGCCATGAACCATTGGGCCAGACCACCCTTGGAGTCACCGATGATCAGCGAGATGCCGCCGACCAATTGCGTAGACGCGGTGACTTCGGCGTCGGCGTTTTCCAGCAGTTTGTAGCGACCGTTGAGGCTCTTGTCGCGCAGGCTGAACACGTCGGCCTGGGCACGCCCGTTGACCACGTACAGCCACTGCTGGCGCGGGTCGACGAAGATATTTTTCACCGACTCAGTCATCTGCGGCAGATCGATACGTTTCTGCTCGTTGGTGACTTCGCCGGTCATCATGTTTTCTTCGCTGGTCAGCGACAAAACATTGAGCTGCGAACCGGTCGAACCCACCAGCATCAGCGTTGTATCGCTGGCATTGAGGCTGACATGCTCAAGCGCACCGCCGGCTTCGTTGAGCGCGATCGGTGCCTCGCCATATGGATATTCGATGGCCGGGGTGATGGTTTTCTTGCCGTCGGGGTAGCTGACTTTATAGGTGTGACGGAACACCAGCGCCTGACCATTGGACAGGCCCACTGCAACCAGCGGATGACCTGGCTGGTCCTCGCCGATAGAGGTCACGGTGGTGCCAGCCGGCACTGGCAGATCGACGCGCTTCAATTCAGCGCCACTGTCGATGTCGAAGAACAGCGCCTGGCCCTTGTCGGAAACGCGCATTGCCACCTGATTCTGCTCTTCGAGCGAGATCATCAGCGGCTTGCCGGCGTCCTGCATCCACGCGGGGGTAATGGCATCTTTCGCGGTCAGGTCGGCACCTTTGAACAGCGGCGCAACCACGTAGGCGAGGAAGAAGAAGATCAGGGTGATGGCTGCCAGCACCGCCAGACCGCCAACGAGGACGTACCAGCGGGTGAAGCGATCCTTGAGCGCGCGAATGCGGCGCTTGCGTTGCAGCTCAGGCGTATTGAAATCAATGCGCTTGGGAGGATTAGTAGTCATGTGGGAATTGGCCAGATCATTCATGCGCTCACCCTAGCGATCCTGTATGACAGAAAGATGACAGTGCAGTGACGCAGCAAATCCACCGCCAGCAGGACTGGCAGAGGATCGAAAATTTGAGGTGTGGAAAAGGCCGGCCTGCTAGCAGATCCGGCCTTTTTCCTTGAGTCCGGCGGGGTTCACCCCGGACTCAATTTGTTACTTTTTTGCGACTTCAGCGCCGCCTTCTTGCAGACCCAGGTCAGCCAGTGCTTTTGCAGCAACCTTGGCTGGCAGTGGGATATAGCCGTCTTTCACTACAACTTCCTGGCCCTGTTTGGACAGAACCAGTTTCACGAACTCAGCTTCCAGCGGAGCCAGAGGCTTGTTCGGGGCTTTGTTCACGTACACGTAGAGGAAACGCGACAGTGGGTACTTGCCGTTCAGGGCGTTTTCTTCGGTGTCTTCGATGAAGTCAGTGCTGCCTTTCTTCGACAGAGCAACCGTCTTCACGCTGGCGGTCTTGTAGCCGATGCCCGAGTAACCGATGCCGTTCAGCGAGGAGCTGATCGACTGCACGACCGAAGCCGAGCCTGGTTGTTCGTTGACGTTTGGCTTGTAGTCGCCTTTGCACAGGGCTTCTTCTTTGAAGTAGCCGTAAGTGCCGGATACCGAGTTACGGCCGAACAGTTGCACTGGCTTGTTGGCCAGGTCGCCGGTCACACCCAGGTCACCCCAGGTTTTCACGTCGGCTTTGGCGCCGCACAGACGGGTGGACGAGAAGATCGCGTCAACCTGTTCCATGGTCAGGTGCTGGATCGGGTTGTCTTTGTGAACGAACACAGCCAGGGCGTCCACGGCAACCGGGAGAGCGGTTGGCTTGTAGCCGGATTACGGTTCGAAGGCCGCCAGTTCGGTGTCCGTCATCTTGCGGCTCATCGGGCCCCGGTTGGA
>NZ_JBIUWQ010000084.1:0-859 GCF_044743525.1 Pseudomonas sp. NPDC087598
ACAGGGTCGCGACCAGTACCGTAAGCTGCCAGTCGAAGCGGGCGCTGCACACCCACAGCCAGCTCAGCAGCCCCAAGAACGGAAGTTTTACCGGAATAGTACAGTATGTCGGCGACTCAAAATTACGGCACTGGCCGTCGCAAGACCGCAACCGCACGCGTTTTCCTGCGTCCGGGTACTGGTAACATCTCCATCAACAACCGTTCGCTGGATAACTTCTTCGGCCGCGAAACTGCCCGCATGGTAGTTCGTCAGCCGCTGGAGCTGACCGAGACTGTCGAGAAGTTCGACATCTACGTCACCGTGATCGGCGGTGGTGTAAGTGGTCAAGCTGGCGCAATCCGCCACGGCATCACTCGCGCTCTGATGGACTACGACGAAACCCTGCGTGGCGCTCTGCGCAAAGCTGGCTTCTTTACTCGCGACGCCCGTGAAGTTGAACGTAAGAAAGTTGGTCTGCGTAAAGCGCGTAAGCGTCCGCAGTACTCGAAGCGTTAATTTCGCTTCCACGTTCAAAAAGAACGCCCGATTCCTCACGGAACCGGGCGTTTTTTTATGCCTGCGATTTATCAAAAGAATTGCGCTGTGACAACTTGCCACATTCGTAGACCCCCTATACTGCAAGGCTTGAGGGTGAGAGCTCCGGGTAATTCCCTTGTCAGAATTGGGGCTTTTCATTACCATCTCGGCAAAATTTTTATAAGTAACATTGATTTATTTAGTAGATGCCTGATTTAACAGGCCACAAAGCTGATGGGAGAGGACTGAATGAGCAATGACGGCGTGAATGCAGGCCGGCGTCGCTTCTTGGTAGCAGCCACATCCGTGGTGGGTGCTGCAGGAGCGGTGGGGGCTGCGG
>NZ_JBIUWQ010000084.1:868-4307 GCF_044743525.1 Pseudomonas sp. NPDC087598
GCCCCCCCCCGGGGGGGGGGGGGGCCCGGGGGGGGGGGGCGGGCGCCCGGCGGGGGGGGGGGGTTGCCGCCCCCCCCCCCCCCCCCCCAACCCCGCTGGTGCACCGGTGAAAGTGAATGTCGGCAAGATCGAGCCAGGACAGCAGATGATTGCTGAGTGGCGCGGCCAGCCGGTGTTCATTGTTCGTCGTACTGCGGAAATCCTGGGGAATCTCAAGAAGATCGAGGGCCAGCTCTCCGATCCAACCTCCAAAAACTCCACGCAACCTACCTATGTCGACCCTGAAGTGCGATCGATCAAGCCGGAAATTCTGCTGCTGATCGGGATCTGCACACACCTGGGTTGCTCACCGACCTTCCGTCCCGAAGTGGCACCTGCGGATCTGGGCAAGGACTGGGTGGGCGGCTATTTCTGCCCTTGCCACGGTTCTCACTACGATCTGGCTGGCCGCGTCTACAAGTCGCAACCTGCGCCTTTGAACCTGCCAGTTCCCCCGCATTCCTATGAGACCGATGACCTGATTGTCATTGGCGTCGATACGGAGAAAGCGTGATGAGCAAGTTCATGGATTGGGTTGATGCGCGCTTTCCTGCGACCAAAATGTGGGAAGACCATCTCAGCAAGTATTACGCGCCAAAAAACTTCAACTTCTTCTATTTCTTCGGCTCGCTGGCGCTGCTGGTGCTGGTCAACCAGATCGTCACCGGTGTCTGGCTGACGATGAGCTACACGCCTTCGGCAGAAGAAGCGTTCGCTTCCGTTGAATACATCATGCGCGACGTCGAGTACGGCTCGATCCTGCGTCTGCTGCACTCGACCGGCGCCTCGGCGTTCTTCATCGTGGTCTATCTGCACATGTTCCGTGGCTTGCTCTATGGTTCGTACCAGAAGCCGCGTGAACTGGTCTGGGTGTTCGGCATGCTGATCTACCTGGCACTGATGGCTGAAGCCTTCATGGGTTATCTGCTGCCTTGGGGTCAGATGTCCTACTGGGGTGCCCAGGTGATCATCTCGCTGTTCGGCGCGATCCCCGTCATCGGTAACGACCTGACGCAGTGGATTCGTGGTGACTACCTGATCTCCGGGATCACCCTGAACCGCTTCTTCGCCCTGCACGTTGTCGCTCTGCCGATCGTGATTCTCGGTCTGGTGGTGCTGCACATCCTGGCGCTGCACGAAGTCGGCTCGAACAACCCGGATGGCGTCGACATCAAGAAGCACAAAGACGAAAACGGCATCCCGCTGGACGGCATTGCTTTCCACCCGTACTACACCGTGAAAGACATTGTCGGTGTCGTGGTGTTCCTGTTCATCTTCTGCTTTATCGTGTTCTTCTTCCCGGAAATGGGCGGCTACTTCCTCGAAAAACCAAACTTCGAGCAGGCCAACCCATTCAAGACGCCAGAGCACATTGCGCCGGTCTGGTACTTCACGCCGTTCTACGCGATTCTGCGGGCGATCCCGGACAAGCTCATGGGCGTGATTGCCATGGGTGCGGCAATCGCGGTGCTGTTTGTCTTGCCCTGGCTCGACCGCAGCCCGGTCAAGTCGATGCGCTACAAAGGCTGGATGAGCAAAATCTGGCTGGTGGTGTTCTGCATTTCGTTCGTGATTCTCGGCATTCTGGGCGTTCTCGCTCCGACTCCTGAGCGCACGCTGGTATCGCAGATCTGCACGTTCCTGTACTTCGCCTACTTCATTCTGATGCCGTTCTACACCAGGCTCGAGAAGACCAAAAAGGTTCCGGAAAGGGTGACTGGCTGATGAAAAAGTTATTTTTTGCTCTGATTTTTGCTGCTCTGCCAGTGCTGTCCTTCGCCGCTGAACATGGTGGTCCGGAACTGGAAAAAGTCGATATCGACGTTTCCGACAAGGCTGCGCTGCAGGATGGCGCACGTACCTTTGCCAACTATTGCATGGGTTGCCACAGCGCCAAGTTCCAGCGTTACGAGCGGGTTGCCGATGACCTCGGCGTTCCTCATGAGTTGATGCTGGAGAAGCTGGTGTTCACCGGTGCCAAGATTGGCGATCACATGAACATCGGCATGCAGCCGGTCGACGCCAAGACCTGGTTCGGCGCGGCGCCGCCGGATCTGACGCTGGTAGCTCGCGTACGTGGCACAGACTGGCTCTACGGTTACCTGAAGTCGTTCTACGAAGATCCTGCACGTCCGTGGGGCGTGAACAACAAGGTTTTCCCGAACGTCGGCATGCCTAACGTGCTGGTCGGCCTGCAAGGTCGTCAGGTCGTGGGCTGCAAACAGGTGCAGATCGTCGAAGACGGCAAGAAGCAATATGATCCGCTGACCGGCACGCCGCTGACTCATGAAGCGTGCGATCAGTTGACCATCGTGCCGAAGTCCGGTGCTCTGAACGAAGAGCAGTTCGATGAGAAGGTCAAGAATCTGGTAACCTTCCTGGCTTACTCGGCTAACCCGGTTAAGCTGCAACATCAGCGCATCGGTACTTATGTCTTGCTGTACCTGGCGTTCTTCTTTGTGTTCGCCTACCTGCTCAAGCGTGAATACTGGAAAGACGTGCACTGATACGCTTCAAAGCATTGCTGTTAATCGCGCGCGCCCAAGGGCGTCTCCAATAGCGTAACGCCTGGTCAGCCAGGTATTGCGGGAGGCGCCCTCTGGGCGCGCGCGTTTTTCCGGTTCCGATAATTTCAACAAGCGAGGAGGATCGCCATGGGCGTGACCAATCGGTTGGCCTGTTACTCCGACCCCGCCGACCACTATTCCCACCGAGTGCGCATTGTGCTCGCAGAGAAGGGTGTCAGCGCCGAGATCATTTATGTGGAAGCTGGTCGTCAGCCGCCTAAACTGATTGAGGTGAACCCTTACGGAAGCCTCCCCACGCTGGTCGATCGCGACCTGGCATTGTGGGAGTCGACCGTGGTGATGGAATATCTGGATGAGCGTTACCCGCACCCGCCGTTGATGCCGGTTTATCCGGTGGCGCGTGCCAACAGTCGTCTGCTGATTCACCGTATTCAGCGTGACTGGTGTGGTCTGGTGGATCTGATTCTGGATCCCAAGTCCAAGGAGGCCGCGCGTGTCGTGGCGCGCAAGGAATTGCGTGAAAGCCTGACGGGCGTGTCGCCGTTGTTTGCCGACAAGCCGTTTTTCCTCAGTGAGGAACAAAGTCTGGTGGATTGCTGCCTATTGCCAATACTCTGGCGTTTGCCGATTCTGGGTATTGAACTGCCGCGGCCAGCCAAGCCGCTGCTTGATTATATGGAGCGCCAGTTTGCGCGTGAGGCTTTCCAGGCGAGTCTGTCTGGTGTCGAACGCGATATGCGCTAAGGCTTAAGGAGCCGCTATGAACTCCAGTCCAACAAATCTCGGGCGGGCGCTCTACGCGGGGATTGTTGTTACCGTTTGCGCCGCGCGCGGGCTGGTGCTGTGCGGCTGGCCGGCGGTGGGGGTGGCGC
>NZ_JBIUWQ010000084.1:4317-17532 GCF_044743525.1 Pseudomonas sp. NPDC087598
TATCTGGTCCGCGCGCTCTACGAGTGGATTGTGGATAACGATTGCACCCCGCACATGCTGGTCAATTCCGAATACCCGGCCGTGCAGGTGCCGCAGGGTTTCGCCAGTGACGGGCAGATTGTCCTGAACATCTCGCCGAGTGCCGTGCGTCATCTGCACATGGACAACGACGTGGTGACCTTCGAAGGTCGCTTCGGTGGTGTCCCGCACAGTCTGTACGTGCCGATCAGCGCCATCCTGGGTATCTACGCCCGGGAGAACGGTCAGGGCATGGTGTTCGATATCGAGTCGCCGATGGATGACGAAGAGGATATCGAGCAGGACGATGACCTGCCGCCACCGGACAGCGAGCCTCCGCGCCCAAGTGGTCGGCCAAGTTTGAAAGTGGTGAAGTAATAAAAAAGGCGATCCGAATGGATCGCCTTTTTTTATGACCTGCGGTACCACCGTGTAGGAGCTGCCGAAGGCTGCGATCTTTTGATCTTGTTTTTATAGATCAAAAGATCGCAGCCTCGTTTCACTCGACAGCTCCTACAGGGTGGGTGTTCAGTCGATGTATTCGAAGAGTTTCACAATCTTCTGTACGCCGGAAACGCCCTGTACCAGGTTGGTCGCCTGCGCCGCTTCCTGTTTGGTCAGCAGACCGAGCAGGTAAACGATGCCGTTCTCGGTCACGACCTTGATGCGCGACCCGGGAATGCTGGCGTCGGTGAGCATCTGGGTCTTGATCTTGGTGGTCAGCCACGCGTCGTTCTGGCGAGCCAGCAGCGAGGAGGGCTGCAGCACTTGCAACTCGTTGTGGACCTTCTTCACGCGCTGTACGTTGGCGGCAGCCTGTTCGGCCTTGGCTTTGAGGTCTTCGCGTGGTGTCTGACCGGCCAGCAGCACAACACCGTTGAAGCTGGTGACGACGATATGTGAGTCATTGTCCAGTGCCGGGTCGGCCTTGGCCACGTTCACGCCCACTTTGGTTTCGATCAGCGAATCGTCGATCTTGCTGCCGAAGGTGCGGGTGCCGCGGTCATCTTCAATCGGCGCTTCGCGGCTGGCATTCACCACCGAGGTGCAGCCGCTGATGCCGAGGCACAGGGTCAAGGCCAGAAGGCCAAGGCGATTAGGGGTCATTCTTCACTCCCGAACAGTTGGCTGTCGATCAGATCGCAGAGGCAATGGATCGCCAGCAAGTGGACTTCTTGAATACGTGCAGTGACGTTGGCCGGTACGCGAATCTCGACGTCCTCGGGCAACAGCAGCGACGCCATGCCGCCGCCATCGCGTCCGGTCAAAGCTACGACAATCATTTCACGATCATGTGCGGCCTGGATCGCTTGAATAATGTTCGCCGAGTTGCCGCTGGTCGAAATCGCCAGCAATACGTCGCCTGGCTGACCGAGTGCGCGGATCTGCTTGGAGAACACTTCGTTGTAGCTGTAGTCGTTGGCGATCGAGGTGATCGTCGACGTGTCGGTGGTCAGGGCGATGGCCGGCAGGCTCGGACGCTCGCGCTCAAAGCGGTTGAGCAGCTCCGAAGAGAAATGCTGGGCATCGCCGGCAGAGCCGCCGTTGCCGCACGAGAGCATTTTGCCTTCGTTGAGCAGGGCGTTGACCATGATCTGGCTGGCTTGCTCGATGTGCGGTGCAAGTACGTCCATCGCCTGTTGCTTGGTGTCGATACTGGCCTGGAAAAGCTGGCGAATTCGGGATTGCATGTCCATCTGTGTGACCTTAAGTAGCGCGGCTGTTCGGCACATGAATGTGCAGCCCGCAAAGCAAAGAGCAAAATTTGTCGGATGAAAAAGTCCGGGTTGGATGCAGGTCAACTATCGAAAGCATTCTGCAACCAGTTCAGCTGACTCGGATGGCTGTCGATGGCCACCACGTCGAAGCGGCAGGGGGAATTGGCCCAACGCGACTCGCGCTGAAGAAAATACTGCGCAGCGAAAATCAGTTTCTGCTGCTTGCGCCCATCGATGCTAGCGAGCGCGCCACCCCATTGAGTGTTTTTTCTGTAGCGAACTTCAACGAATACTACTGTATCGCCATCAAGCATGACCAGATCAAGCTCGCCGCGTTTGCATAACCAGTTCTGCGCCAAAAGGCGCAGACCTTGATTCTGCAGATGCTCGAGCGCCTGGCGCTCGGCATCCTTGCCGCTTTGCGAGCGTGACCTGTCGGGCATCAGCGTGGAGTATCCGGCAGGCGTTGAACCTGGCCGCTGACGAACTGCGCCCAAGGCAACTGACGCACAACGCGCTGGGTCTGGGTCATGCCGAGGCTGCCCGATTCACCGTCGATGCGGCTGTCCGGCAGCGCTTTGAGTTGACCCAGGCGCGGCGCCAGACGATAGGCATCCACGCCCATCGCGTACAGGCGGCCGAGGCTGCCGGCGGCTTGCGGCCACTGCGCAACCACTTGTTGACGCAGTGGGTCGCTGGAGTCCAGCAACCATGGGGTTTCGCAGAAGCGAATGCCGTTCATGTCGTTGTACTGGTTGACGTCGCCACTGGCACTGTACACGTGCGAGGTTGCATAAACAGGAACGTCGCCAGCGTACTGGAAGTTCAGGGTCGGCTTGATCTGCTGCGCTTGCTGTGGGGTTGCAGCGAGGAAGATGAACTCGATGTCCTGACGGCGCGAAGGCTGTGCGGCAACGTTGGTGCCGGCAGCATTTTGCAGGCTCTTGGCGCGGGCTTCACTCTGACGCAGCTGGAACATGTCGGCGATCTGCTGGGCCAGTTGCACCGGCTGATCAACGCGTTCGGTGGCAACGATGCTGCCGCCGTTAGCCTGCCAGTCCTGACTGAACGCACGCAGTACGCGGTCGCCCCATTCGCCTTTCGGCACCATGATCGCGGCGCGGTGCAGGCCATCGGCGCGAGCGCGACGAGACACTTCACGGGCTTCGTCTTCAGCGGCCAGACCAAACTGGAACAGTTGCGCCGGACCTTGATCACCTTCGCTGTAGTTCAGCGCGAGGGTGGTGATCGGCAGTTGCGGGCGAGTGCTCAGTTGTTTGACCAGCGGTTTTTCCAGCGGGCCGACGACCAGTTGCACGCCGTCTGCCTGCGCCTTGCGGTAGAACTCGTCCATCGAGGTCAGTTTCGAGCTGTCATAAAACTCGATGGCCGGCGGTTTCTGCCCGGCCTGTTGCGCCTGATAGTGCGCAGCCATGAAGCCTTCACGCAGTGCTTTGCCGACAGCGGCCAGCGGGCCGTCCTGTGGCAGCAGCAGGGCGATCTTGCTCAGTGGCTGGCTGGCCAGTTCCTTGAGTTTGGTCAGTGGCAGCGGCAGATTGATTGCAGCCGGATGCTTTGGATTCTGCGCGCGCCAGGTGTCGATCGCGGCTTGCTGCTGTTCCAGGGTGCCGGCGGATTTCACCGCCATGGCCAGGCCCATCCAGCCGCCGAGATCGTCGGTAGTGTTCGGTTGCAGTTGGTCGGTCGGCAGCGAGCCAATCAGGGTCCAGATCGCTTCGTGGTTCTTGCTCGCGGCTTCGCCTTGCAGCATCGGTGCGATGAACACGCGCTCGCGGGCGGCGGCGAGTGTCTGGCCATCGGCTTCAAGAGCGCGGGCGTGCACGGTGCCGGTGCGCACTTGTTGCTCTTCCGGCATCTCACCCAGGTGTTGCAGGCTTGGGTGGCTGAGTGCGGTCAGCGCGGCTTTCGGCTGATTGCGGGTCATGGCCAGTTCGGCGGCCAGGGTGCTGGCGAAAATCTGCTGGCCCGGCTTGAGTTGCTCGACAGGCACTTGTTGCAGGATTTGCGCGGACTGTCCGGCGTTACCTTGACGATAAGCCAGATCCGCTGCGCTGAGGCGCAAAAGGGCGGCTTTTTCCGGGGTTTTCGCCTGGGTAGCCTGTTCGAGCAATTGCTCGATGCTGGCATCCGGAGTCCGTGGAAGTTCGCCAAGGCTGGAGGAAGGGGAGCTGGCGCAAGCCGCCAACAGGGCAGCGAGGCAGAGGGCAGTGAACAGCCGCAGGCAAGCGATCATGTAAGTGTTCCTGATACTCGATCAAATTAGCGTCGAATTGTACCCAAGCACTGGCCGGGGCGCGATGTTAGTGGCGTGAAACGGGCAATTTAGCTGGAGTAAATGTTGCGGCAGTGCACAGCGACACGCAAAACCGAGCGTGGCTGGTGCACGTCGCAAGCCTCGTGACGCGTTACAATGCCGGCTTTTACCGATCACGAGGTGTGTGCTTTGACTGCTCCAGGTCCTTTGAATTCCGCTGCTGGCTCGCTTTATGTGGTGGCGACGCCCATCGGCAACCTGGACGACATCAGCGCCCGGGCACTGAAAATCCTCCGCGAAGTTTCGTTGATCGCTGCCGAAGACACGCGTCACTCGCAGCGACTGATGCAGCACTTCGGGATTTCCACGCCGTTGGCCGCTTGCCACGAACATAACGAACGAGATGAAGGTAGCCGCTTTATTACCCGCTTGCTGGCTGGTGATAGCGTCGCGCTGATTTCCGATGCCGGTACGCCGCTGATTTCCGACCCGGGTTATCACCTGGTGCGCCAGGCCCGTGCTGCCGGGATCAATGTAGTGCCGGTTCCGGGTGCATGCGCATTGATCGCGGCGCTGTCGGCAGCCGGTCTGCCATCCGACCGTTTCATCTTCGAAGGTTTTCTGCCGGCCAAGTCGGTCGGGCGCAAGGCGCGTCTGGAGGCTGTTAAAGAAGAGCCGCGCACGTTGATCTTTTATGAGGCTCCGCACCGTATTCTTGAATGTTTGCAGGATATGGAGGCGGTGTTCGGTGGCGAGCGTCAGGCCTTGCTCGCCCGTGAAATAACCAAAACCTTCGAAACGCTTAAAGGTTTGCCGCTGGCTGAGTTGCGCGCGTTCGTCGAGTCCGACAGCAATCAGCAGCGCGGCGAATGTGTCGTGCTGGTGGCCGGCTGGAGCGCGCCGGAGTCTGAAGATGCCGTCAGCAGCGAGGCGATGCGCATCCTCAATCTGTTGCTCGAAGAAATGCCGCTCAAGCGTGCCGCTGCACTGGCAGCGCAGATCACCGGTGAGCGCAAAAACGTGCTGTATCAGGTCGCGCTGGATAAACAGAAAAGCGTGTAAGCCGTCGCCCATAGCGGTCTTGAGGGTTTTAGCGCTTGTTCTTCGGCCGCTCTGCCGTTAACCTTCGCGGCGGAGAGTCGATCGGACAGTCGCTGCCCTCTATGAAAATTAGGGGGGGGAGGAAAGTCCGGGCTCCATAGGGCGAAGTGCCAGGTAATGCCTGGGAGGCGTGAGCCTACGGAAAGTGCCACAGAAAATAACCGCCTAAGCGCTTCGGCGCCGGTAAGGGTGAAAAGGTGCGGTAAGAGCGCACCGCACGTCTGGCAACAGTTCGTGGCTAGGTAAACCCCACTTGGAGCAAGACCAAATAGGGTCCCAAGGCGTGGCCCGCGCTGGGACCGGGTAGGTTGCTAAAGATGTCCAGTGATGGCCATCGTAGACGAATGACTGTTCAAGACAGAACCCGGCTTACAGATCGACTCTCCACCTTTTTCTTTCCCTGCTTGAATCACTGGTATCAGGGCTGTGTATTATCAGCAGGCCTGCGCTGAAAGTTCGGCAGCGGCAAACGCAGTAATAGCCATTTCCCACCTTGCTTCAATCAACAGCAGAAGCGCTTTTGTAATACCGAAAAAATCTTACTCTTAACAAATTACTTTAACTTTCGAGCGCAGCTTTCAGTGCTGCATCAAGTTATGGGTCAAAAGTATCCGCCAGATTCTCGTTGCTCCTCCTTTTATGCTCCTAAATCTCCGTTCTGTAAGGGTTTTCCTTTAATCCGCGCCGTGACGGTGTGGTGGGCGCATTCCTCGAGTGTGCGCAAGTGGCGGAAAGTGGCATGAAGTGGGTTTTTTGAGCTCAAACCGATCAAAATTGGAGAAACGCAGGCGTGTTTCGCGGAGCTAACGCTATCAGTCTCGATGCAAAGGGCCGTCTCGCCATGCCGAGCCGGTACCGTGACGAGCTCGATTCGCGTAGTTCCGGCCAATTGATCGTGACCATCGATGCCGTTGATCCGTGTCTGTGTGTCTATCCGCTCGACGAGTGGGAAATTATTGAAACCAAGTTGCGCGCACTCCCTTCGCTTCGCGAAGAGAACCGTCGCCTGCAACGTTTGCTGATTGGTAATGCCGTCGACCTCGAGCTCGATGGCAGTGGTCGTTTTCTGGTTCCACCGCGTCTGCGCGAATACGCCAGGCTTGATAAGAAAGCGATGCTGGTGGGCCAACTGAACAAGTTCCAATTGTGGGACGAGGATGCCTGGAATGCGGTTTCTGCCGCGGACCTGGCTGCTATTCAACAACCGGGCGCGATGCCTGATGAACTGCGTGATTTGATCCTGTGACTATTGATAGCGGCTTTAACCACATCACCGTACTGCTTGACGAAGCCGTCGAGGCTCTCGCCGTACGTCCTGATGGCTGCTATCTGGACGGCACGTTCGGGCGCGGCGGACACAGCCGGCTGATCCTCAGCCAGCTCGGCACGGACGGTCGACTCATCGGGTTCGACAAAGATCCACAAGCGATTGCCACCGGGCAAACGCTAGCGGCCGAAGACGGCCGCTTTGTCGTTGTGCAGCGCAGCTTTGCCGAGCTCGGTTCGGTGGTCGCCGAACGTGGTCTCGCCGGCAAGGTCAGCGGCATTCTGCTCGACCTCGGCGTGTCTTCGCCGCAGCTCGACGACGCTGAACGCGGCTTCAGTTTCCTCAATGACGGCCCGCTGGACATGCGCATGGATCCGTCCCGTGGCATCAGTGCTGCCGAATTCGTCAACACCGCGCCGGCCGAGGAAATCGCCCGGGTGTTCAAGGAATACGGCGAAGAACGTTTCTCCGGCCGCATGGCCCGTGCCGTTGCCGAACGTCGCGATATCAAGCCGTTCGAGCGCACCGCCGATCTGGCCGAAGTGTTGAAGGTCGCCAACCCGGCATGGGAAAAGGGCAAGAACCCGGCCACCCGTGCATTCCAGGGTTTGCGCATTCACGTCAACAACGAACTGGGCGATCTGGAAGCCGGCCTCGAAGCCGCACTGGAAGCCCTGGAAGTTGGCGGCCGTCTGGTCGTCATCAGCTTCCACTCGCTGGAAGACCGCATCGTCAAACTGTTCATGCGCAAGCTGGTGAAAGGCGAAGCCGACAACCTGCCGCGCAACCTGCCGGTTCGTCACGTAGCGTTCGAACCGAAAAACAAAGTCCATGGCAAAGCGCAGACGGCCTCCGATGCCGAACTCAAAGCCAACCCACGTTCCCGTAGCGCCGTCATGCGCGTCGCGGAGAAGTTGCGGTGAGCAAGCTTTTCGCCAAGCCACTGCCCGGCGGCAGCTTTCTGATGCTGCTGCTGTTCATCGGCGTGCTCGTGTCGGCCATCGCCGTGTCGTACAGCGCGCACTGGAACCGCCAGTTGCTCAACACCCTTTATAACGAACTCAGCGTGCGCGACAAGGCACAGGCCGAGTGGGGGCGTCTGATTCTTGAGCAAAGCACCTGGACCGCGCACAGCCGGATCGAAGTGCTGGCCACCGAACAACTGAAAATGCACATCCCCGGCGCGGCTGACGTGAAGATGGTGGCGCCATGATGAAACTCGAAGGCGCACTGTTCCCATGGCGCTTCCGCCTGATGGTGGCGCTGCTCGGCGTGATGGTCGCGGCGATCTGCTGGCGCATCATCGACCTGCAAGTGGTTGACCGTGACTTCCTCAAAGGTCAGGGCGATGCGCGCAGTCTTCGCCATATCCCGATTCCTGCTCACCGTGGTCTGATCACCGACCGTAACGGCGAGCCTTTGGCTGTGAGTACCCCGGTGACCACGCTGTGGGCCAATGCCAAGGAAATGCAGACCGCCAAAGAGAAGTGGCCGGCACTCGCCGCCGCCCTCGGTCAGGACCCGAAAGCCCTGACCGAACGTCTTGAAGCGCAAGCCAACAAAGAATTCATTTATCTGGTGCGCGGGCTGACCCCCGAGCAGGGGCAGGCTGTACTCGATCTGAAAGTGCCAGGTGTCTACGGCATTGAAGAGTTCCGCCGGTTCTATCCGGCCGGCGAAGTCACCGCGCACATGGTCGGATTTACCGACATCGATGATCACGGTCGCGAAGGTGTCGAACTCGCCTATGACGAATGGCTCGCCGGGGTGCCGGGCAAACGACAGGTCATCAAGGATCGGCGCGGTCGGCTGATCAAGGATGTCCAGGTCACCAAAAACGCCAAGGCCGGCAAGCCCTTGGCGTTGTCGATTGACCTGCGTCTGCAATATCTGGCCAACCGCGAACTGCGTAACGCGATCATCGAGAACGGCGCCAAGGCTGGCAGCCTGGTGATCATGGACGTGAAGACCGGCGAGATTCTGGCCATGGTCAACCAGCCGACCTACAACCCGAACAACCGTCGCAACCTGCAACCGGCGATGATGCGTAACCGCGCGATGATCGACGTGTTCGAACCGGGTTCGACCATGAAAGCCATTTCGATGAGCGCCGCGATCGAGTCCGGCCGCTGGAAACCGAGCGACACCGTCGAGGTGTATCCGGGCACGCTGCAGATCGGCAAGTACACGATCAAGGACGTTTCCAAGAGCGAAGGGCCGGTGCTCGACATGACCGGCATCCTGATCAATTCCAGTAACGTCGGTATGAGTAAGGTCGCCTTCGATATCGGCGGCGAAACCATTTACCGCCTCGCGCAGAAAGTCGGTCTCGGCCAGGACACTGGCCTCGGCTTCCCGGGCGAACGTGTCGGCAACCTGCCGAACTACCGCGATTGGCGCAAGGCAGAAACCGCAACGCTGTCCTACGGCTACGGTATCTCTGTAACCGCGATTCAGTTGGTCCACGCCTTCTCGGCACTGGCCAACAACGGTCGTCTCGCGCCGCTGACCCTGATCAAAACCGACAAGCCGCCGCAAACCACGCAAGTGCTGCCGGAAGCGGTGGCGAAAACCATGCAAGGCATGCTGACGCAAGTGATCGAGGCCCCGCGCGGCGTGTTCCGTGCACAGGTGCCGGCGTATCACGTCGCCGGCAAATCGGGTACTGCGCGCAAGACTTCGGTGGGCACCAAGGGTTACGCCGAAAACTCTTACCGTTCGCTGTTCGCCGGTTTCGGCCCGATGAGCGATCCGCGTTACGCCATTGTTGTGGTGATCGATGAACCGTCCAAGGCCGGTTATTTCGGTGGTCTGGTGTCTGCGCCGGTGTTCAGCCGTGTGATGTCCGGCACCTTGCGCCTGATGAACGTGACCCCGGACAACCTGCCGGCGACACAACAAGCCAACGCCACCCCGGTCGTTCCGCTGAAAGCCAATGGAGGGCGCGGCTGATGTCATTAAGTCTGAACAAGATATTCCCCCACGCCGGCCACGATCTGTTGATCCGTGAATTGGCACTGGACAGCCGCAACGTACGCGCGGGCGATTTGTTCCTCGCGGTGCCAGGCGGCAAATTCGATGGCCGTGCGCACATTGCCGATGCCCTGGCGCGTGGCGCGGCAGCTGTGGCCTATGAAGTGGAAGGCGCCACTGTGCTGCCGATCACCGACGTTCCGCTGATTCCGGTCAAAGGTCTGGCGGCGCAGCTGTCAGATATCGCCGGACGTTTTTATGGCGAACCAAGCCATCACCTGAATCTGGTCGGCGTGACCGGCACCAACGGCAAGACCAGCGTGACCCAATTGGTTGCGCAGGCGCTGGATCTGCTCGGCCAGCATTGCGGCATTGTCGGTACCCTCGGTTCCGGCTTCTATGGCGCACTGCAAAGCGGTCTGCACACCACGCCGAATCCGATCGCCGTACAAGCAACCTTGGGCGACCTGAAAAAGGCCGGCGCGAAAGCTGTGGCCATGGAAGTCTCGTCCCACGGTCTGGATCAGGGCCGCGTCACTGCGCTGGCGTTCGACGTCGCCGTGATGACCAACCTGTCCCGCGATCATCTGGATTATCACGGCACCATGGAGGCGTACGCCGAGGCCAAGGCCAAGTTGTTCGCCTGGAATGATCTGAAGTGCCGCGTGGTCAACCTCGACGACGATTTCGGCCGGCAACTGGCTGCGGAAAAACGTGAGTCGCGGTTGATCACCTACAGCCTGCTCGACAGCAGCGCCTATCTGTTCTGCCGCGAAGCGCAGTTCGATGACCACGGTGTGCGCGCCACACTGGTGACGCCGCAGGGTGAACATCATCTGCGCAGCACCTTGCTCGGTCGCTTCAATCTGAGCAACGTCCTTGCGGCAGTCGGCGCCTTGCTCGGTCTGGATTACGCGCTCGACGAAATTCTCAAAGTGCTGCCGAAACTCGAAGGCCCGGCCGGTCGCATGCAGCGTCTGGGCGGCGGCACTCAGCCGTTGGTGGTGGTCGATTATGCCCACACCCCGGATGCGCTGGAAAAAGTCCTGACCGCGTTGCGCCCGCACGTCAAAGGTCAACTGCTGTGCCTGTTCGGCTGCGGCGGTGATCGCGATCGCGGCAAGCGTCCGTTGATGGCCGAAGTGGTCGAGCGTCTGGCCGATCAAGTGCTGGTCACCGATGACAATCCGCGCACCGAAGATCCCGCAGTGATTTTCGATGACATCCGCGCCGGTTTCACGGCTGTGGATAAAGTCACCTTCGTCGCTGGTCGTGGTCAGGCCATCGCACAACTGATTGCCGGCGCTTCAGCCGATGACGTGATTGTGCTGGCCGGTAAAGGTCACGAGGACTACCAGGAAATCAACGGCGAGCGCCATGCCTTCTCTGATCTGGTCGAGGCCGATCACGCCCTGACCGCTTGGGAGGTGGCCCATGCTTAAGGCCCTGAAACTCAGCGAGCTGACCAACGCGCTCGACGCACGCCTGATCAGCGCCGATGCCCGTTTCGACGGCGTCAGCATCGACAGTCGTGCGATCCAGCCTGGCCAACTGTTTATTGCCCTGACCGGCCCGCGTTTCGACGGTCATGACTACTTGAACGACCTCGCCGCCAAAGGCGCCGTTGCCGCACTGGTCGAGCGTGAAGTCGCCGACAGTACGTTGCCGCAATTACTGGTCAAGGACACCCGGCAGGCCTTGGGCCAACTGGGTGCCTTGAACCGTGCGGCGTTCACTCAGCCAGTCGCTGCCATTACCGGCTCCAGCGGCAAGACCACGGTCAAGGAAATGCTCGCGAGCATTCTGCGCACGCGCGGTCCGGTGCTGGCGACTCGCGGCAATTTGAACAACGACCTTGGCGCGCCACTGACCCTGCTCGAACTGGCCCCGGAACACACGGCGGCCGTGATCGAGCTGGGCGCCTCGCGTCTCGGCGAAATCGCCTACACCGTAGGCCTGACCAAGCCGCACGTAGCGATCCTCAACAATGCCGGCACCGCTCACGTCGGTGAGTTTGGCGGCCCGGAAAAAATCGTCGAAGCCAAGGGCGAAATCATCGACGGGCTGGCGGCTGATGGCGTCGCCGTGCTCAATCTCGATGACAAGGCTTTTGGCATCTGGAAGACCCGTGCGGGCGCTCGCAAGGTGCTGACCTTCGCTTTGAGCAATTCGCAGGCTGACTTTTACGCCAGCGACTTGAGCACCGATGCCCGGGGTTGCCCGGCCTTCAATCTGCATACACCTGAAGGTGTCGAACGCGTTCAACTGAACCTGCTCGGCACTCACAACGTCGCCAATGCCATGGCCGCCGCCGCTGCCGCATACGCCTTGGGCGTGTCGCTGTTCGGCATCGCCACCGGGCTTGGCGCGGTGCAACCGGTCAAGGGCCGCACCGTCGCGCAACTGGCGAAAAACGGCATGCGCGTGATTGATGACACTTACAACGCAAACCCCACCTCGATGTGCGCGGCCGTTGATATACTCGCCGGCTTTTCCGGCCGCACCGTCCTGGTGCTCGGAGATATCGGCGAGTTGGGCGATTGGGCGGAGCAGGGGCACCGCGACGTGGGCGAGTACGCCCGGGGCAAGGTTTCCGCGCTTTATGCAGTCGGGCCAAACATGGTTCACGCCGTAAACGCTTTCGGTGCGCAGGCGCATCACTTCGGCACGCAAGCCGAACTGATCCAGGCCCTCGACGCCGAGCAGGACACAAACACCACTATTTTGATCAAGGGTTCGCGCAGTGCAGCGATGGAAAACATCGTTGCGGCTCTGTGCGGGTCCAGTCTGGAGAAACATTAATGCTGCTGCTGCTAGCGGAGTATCTGCAACAGTTCTACAAAGGCTTCGCGGTCTTTCAGTACCTGACCCTGCGCGGGATCCTCGGTGTGCTGACCGCGCTGGTTTTGTCGCTGTGCTATGGCCCGTGGATGATCCGCACTTTGCAGAACCGTCAGATCGGTCAATCCGTTCGTAACGATGGTCCGCAATCGCACTTGTCGAAATCCGGTACGCCGACCATGGGTGGCGCGCTGATTCTGTCTTCGATCGGCGTCAGCACTCTGCTCTGGGCTGACCTGAGCAACCGTTACGTCTGGACTGTGTTGCTGGTGACCCTGCTGTTCGGCGCCATCGGCTGGGTCGACGATTACCGCAAAGTCATCGAGAAGAACTCGCGTGGCCTGCCGAGCCGCTGGAAGTATTTCTGGCAATCGGTGTTCGGCCTGGGCGCGGCGATCTTCCTCTATATGACCGCTACCACCCCGGTGGAAACCACCCTGATCCTGCCGATGCTCAAGGACTACAGCATTCCGCTGGGCGCCGGTTTCATCGTGCTGACCTACTTTGTGATCGTCGGTTCGAGCAACGCGGTCAACCTGACTGACGGCCTCGATGGTCTGGCGATCATGCCAACCGTGATGGTCGGCGGTGGTCTGGGCATCTTCTGCTACCTGTCGGGTAACGTGAAATTCGCCGAATACCTGCTGATCCCTTACGTGCCGGGCGCGGGCGAACTGATCGTGTTCTGCGGCGCGCTGATCGGTGCCGGTCTGGGCTTCCTCTGGTTCAACACGTATCCGGCGCAAGTGTTCATGGGTGACGTCGGTGCACTGGCACTGGGCGCAGCTTTGGGCACCATCGCAGTGATCGTCCGTCAGGAAATCGTCCTGTTCATCATGGGCGGCGTGTTCGTGATGGAAACCCTGTCAGTCGTCATTCAGGTTGCTTCCTTTAAGCTGACCGGTCGCCGTGTGTTCCGCATGGCACCGATACACCACCACTTTGAACTCAAGGGCTGGCACGAGGCAAGAGTTATCGTCTGTTTTTGTTTCATTAAAGTTATTCTCGTTTTGATTTTCATT